>CALKAL010000112.1 GCA_937983065.1 uncultured Bacillaceae bacterium
AAATTTAAAGAGGTTAGCACAAAAAATTGTCCTAACCTCTTCTCTTATCTTTAAAATCCTGGTCGTCCGAGCAACCGAAACATATTTTGCTTATATTTTTCAACATCAGGCTGGTCGAAAGGGTTCACATCTAGTAAATAACCGCTTATAGCACACGCTTTCATAAAGAAATAAAATAAGTAACCGAACGAAAACGCATCTAAATTCGGAATCTCAATCACGAAGCTTGGAACATTCCCCTCTGTATGGGCTTCCCTTGTCCCTTGAAATGCTTTTTCATTAATATCGTGAACACTCATACCGTTTAAATAGTCTAAATCATCTTCTACGTCATAACTATCTTTTAAACGAACATCACGATCTGCTTCATTCACCTTCACAAACGTTTCAAACAAATGTCTCGGTCCTGCTTGAACGTATTGACCTAACGAATGAAGATCCGTCGTGAAATTAACCGACGCAGGGAAAATCCCCTTTCCTTCTTTCCCTTCACTTTCACCAAACAGCTGCTTCCACCATTCGGCTAAGTAAAATAACTTCGGCTCAAAGCTTGTAAAAAGCTCGATTTGTTTTCCTTGCTGATTCAATAAATATCTTGATGCCGCATAATAATACGCGGGATTTTCAAACAAATTATCATCGTTTAAATTTTCCGCCGCTTCTTTTGCCCCGTTCAGCAAAGCATCTATATCAATGCCACTTACCGCAATCGGCAACAAACCAACCGGCGTTAAAACCGAATAGCGCCCTCCGATGTCATCAGGAATCGTAAAGGTTGTATAGCCGTAAGTTTCAGCCATTCGACGCAGCGTTCCTTTTTCCTGATCCGTAATCGCAACAATTCGCTCACTCGCCCGCTTCTTCCCGTATTTTTCCTCAATAAACTCACGGAAAATACGAAACGCGATGGCAGGCTCTGTCGTCGTCCCACTTTTTGAAATAAATATGAGAGAAATATCTTTATCTCGGATCGCATCCATCAATTCATTCATATACGTTGAGCTTAAGTGGTGCCCGACAAAATAAACGTTAGGCCCACTATCATCTAACTGATTTGAAAACGTATGCGTCAACCCTTCAATCGCAGCCCGAGCGCCTAAATAAGATCCTCCGATACCGATAACTAAGACGACATCGGATTGCGCCTTCAATTTTTCAGCGGTAGCTTTAATCCGATTTATTTCATCTTGGTCAATCGTTAACGGCCAATTGACCCAACCAGTAAACTCACTTCCTTTACCCGTCCCATCATGCAAATCATGATGCGCCTCTTTTACACGTGGGCTTAATTGCTCTAAATCTTCTTTTTTTACTAAGTCCAGTAGCTCAGCCTCTATTTTTATATGCATAATTAACCCTCCGCCACAGTGATTCGATTAAGTACAGCCTCTTTCAACATATCCAACCGCTTTTCAGCTATCTCTTTCGTCTTCCCATTCACTCCGAAATAAAATTTAATTTTCGGCTCCGTTCCCGACGGTCTGAGACAGCACCAACAGTCATCCGATAAAATAAATTTAACGACATTCGACGTTGGTAAATCGATATGCTCTTTTTCATTTGTTTCTAAATTCGTACGCTCACTCGTTAAATAATCTTCAATAAATCGGACCTTTAATTCGCCTGCTTCATTAAGTGGACTTTCCCTAAACTGGTCCATCAGCGCAGTTATTTGCTTAGCCCCATCTAAACCTTTTAACGTCATCGAATGCAAATCTTCAATATAATAGCCGTGACGTTTATAAAGATCATCTAACGCGTCAAATAATGTTTTATTTTCTTCTTTATAAAAAGCAGCCATTTCACATGCCATCATTGCCGCTTGAATCGCATCTTTATCCCTTGAAAAATCGCGAATTAAATAACCGTAGCTTTCTTCATAACCAAATAAAAACTCATATTCCTTTGATTGATGAAAGTTCTCGATTTTTTCCGAAATAAACTTGAAGCCTGTTAACACATCTAATGACTGAATCCCATAATAATCGGCAACCGCTTTTCCTAATTCAGAGGTCACAATCGTTTTGATCATCATCCCATTTTCAGGAATCTCATTTCGTTGTGACAAAATATAATCAAGCATAAGCGCACCGAACTGATTCCCTGTTAAAACTTCATAATTGCCAGCTTCATTTTTAGCAGCAACCCCTAAACGATCCGCATCAGGGTCCGTCGCAATTAAAATATCCGCACCGATTGCATTCCCTTTTTTAATTGCCAGTTCAAACGCTTGATGCTCCTCAGGGTTCGGGGAAGTGACGGTACTAAATTCCGGATCTGGTTCCGATTGTTCCGAAACGGTATAAACTTCATTAAAGCCTAACTGTTTCATCCCTTCAACAGCTAATTTTAAGGCAGTTCCATGTAAAGGAGTAAAAACAATTTTTAATTCATCCGCCTGGCGCTTGATGACGTCTTGATTCATCGTCACTTTTTTCAGCTCATTTAAATACGCCTGGTCCACTTCCTCATCAATCCAGCGTAATAAATGTTCGCGCTCTAGCTTATCCTCATCCATGACAGCAATCGTTAACTCATCTTCAACGGATAAAACTTTTTCAATCATCTCATCCGCTTCTTTCGGAGGTAACTGGCCCCCCGTTTCGTTATACACTTTATACCCGTTATACTCAGGTGGATTATGGCTCGCCGTAATCATCACACCAGCACTCGTTTTAAGATATCTTACAGCAAAAGATAATTCCGGTGTTGGTCTAAGTGATGTGAAAACATACGTCGGAATGCCATGAGTCCCTAACACTTTCGCCGTTTCAATCGCAAACTGTTTCGACATATAACGGGAATCATAAGCGACGACACATCCCCGCTTCACCGCCTCCGCACCGAGACCTTCAATATATAAAGCTAATCCTTTAGCAGCTTTTCTCACTGTATAAATGTTCATCCGGTTCGTACCAGGGCCTAAAATCCCACGCATTCCCCCCGTTCCAAACGTCAGATTCGTATAAAATGCTTCCTCTAATTCGTCACGATTCAATTGTCCAAGCTGCTTTTTTAAGCCTGGCTCTAATTCCGAGAAATCATTCCAACGCTCAAAACTTAATTTCCAGCTCATTTTATTCATCCTTTTTTCGTTTGAAATATCTGCTTATGTTAGCGTAAAAATAACTCCGTTCAAATAGTACACGCCCTTTGATTTAACCATATTTTTGTAAAAAAAGCAATTTGGATATGCCGTCTACCGTGCGTGTGAATGATAGAATAATAGATTTACTGTGAAGTCTATTAAAGGGAGACTTTTAGTTGATGGGACTTTAAGTTGGAGCCTATCTACTGTAAATTGAACGGGATTATTTTTTAATAATGAAGCATTTTGAAGAAAAAACTCCACCTATATACTTCGGATAGGTGGAATTTAATTTAAAAATATTCGCATAGCTGTTTCGATTAAAGCTTAAATCATTTTTTATTATCTTTATTTCGCTTTGACTCACGTTTTCGAATCTCGGCCATCCTCTCAGGACTAATGTCATCCTCTCCAACATAAACCCCGTGTTGCACACCCGTCGGATCATTCATAACCCCCTCACGAATACCGTCTCGACTCGCACTCGTTTCAACATTTTGATCATCATTTCTTCTTTCCATTTGACAACACCCCTTTATGATTAGGATGAAAAGAAAAAAAGTAAATATGTACGGAATTTTTAAATCTTGCCGAGAATGCCCGCTAAAACCACAAGCTCACCAATTAAAGAAACCCCTAAAAAGTTAATTAAAACTTTCTAGGAGTTCTTTTTTAGAGAGATATATTAATTAATTATTAACTAACTGCTTCCTTTTTTCTATTTCGGATGAGTTTCATAATTAATGGAGTCAGTATAGTTAATAAAATTAAAACGATAAAAATAACTGATATTGGTCTAGATAATAAATAAACAAAGAAATTATCTTGAGACATAACTAATGCTTGTCCTAAACTTCTTTCAGCAATTGGTCCTAAAATCATACCTAAAATAATCGGTGCTGTGCTGAAACCAGCTTTTCTTAAAAAGTATCCGAAAATACCGAAGAACACCATTACCCAAATGTCAAAAATGCTATTGTTAATCGCATAGGATCCGACCATACAAATCGTAATGATAATCGCGATAATTAAATTTTGCGGGACATCGAGCACTTTAATGAAATATTTTGCCCCAATGAAACCGACAATCCCCATTAATATATTCGCGATAATGAATCCGATAATAATCGCATAGCTTAAATGACCATTTGTCGTAAACAATTCACTTCCAGGCACGAGCCCTTGAATCATTAAACCACCAAGTAAAACCGCTGTTGCTGAGCTTCCTGGAATACCTAGTGTCATCATTGGGATGATTGCCCCACCAGTTACAGCGTTGTTTGCTGATTCTGATCCAGCAACACCCTCGACACTACCTTTACCGAATTCTTCCTTCCTTTTAGAAAAGCGTTTTGCCTCATTATATCCAACCCAAGAGCCTACATCTCCACCAGCTCCAGGCATAATTCCGACGATAACTCCTAATCCAGAAGAACGTAAAACAGTCGGCGTAATTCTTTTTATAATACTTTTTGATGGGAAAAACTTACCCGACGCTTGTTTCGCATTGACTTTCTTTCCGGACTTCACTTGATTTTCAATTAAAATAAACACTTGTGACAATGAAAAGAGTCCAATTAAAGCCGGAATTAAAGCAATCCCTGATTCTAATGACATACTACCGAAAGTAAATCGCGGGAAACCTGTAATAATATCTATCCCAATCGTACCAATCAATAATCCAATAGCACCAGACGCTAGCCCTTTTAACATAGAGCCAGACGATAAACTACCAATAATGGTTAACCCGAAAATCGCAAGTAATAAATATTCAGGCGCACTAAACATTAACGACAATTGTGCAAGGGGTGGAGCAAGGAATAATAATGCGATCCCACTTATAAATCCACCGACCATTGATGAAAATGTCGCAACTCCAATAGCTGTCGATGCCTTTCCTTTTAAAGTTAATTGATACCCATCTAAAGCCGTTGCAGCTGCCGCTGGTGTACCGGGTGTGTGGAGTAAAATGGACGCAATCGAACCACCGTATGTAGCGGATGTGTAGATCGCTGTTAACATAACAAGACCCGCAACAGGTTCCATACTAAATGTAATCGGTACTAATAATGCGATAGCCATCGTCGTACTTAAACCAGGTAAAGCCCCGATAGCGATACCGCCAACAACTCCGATAACTAGAGCGATAATTGTTTGAAAGGATAGTAATTGTTCTATGACCATACTAATCATAGATGAATCCATTTACCTCACCCCCTAAAATAAAATTCCTTGAGGAAGATTCACATTTAAGAAATAAACAAATAATACGTAAATAAATAAGCCAACTCCAACAATCGTTAAAATATACGTCAATGGTTTACGAACTTTTAATATATATAAAATCAACGCTATCAATAAAGACGTAGTCACAAAGAACCCAACGATGTCTAAAACGATAAGATAAACGACTAAAATGCTTAACATTAATAAAGGCATTTTAATTTTAGATAAAGTAACTCTCTCCTCGTCGTCGGTTTGTGCTACCTCTTCTCCATCTCTCTCTTTTTTTGTTTTACGTATCCCATTGACGATAATCGCAACTGAGAAAAACATCAAAACATATAAAATAAATTCAGGAAATAATGCCGCTCTATCTGGAAGGTCGAACGTTTGCCAATAAAAAATAGCTGTTATAAGTAGTAAGACAATCCCTGAATATACGTCCTGATGTATCGATTTGTTCATATTAACTCCTCCTAAAATCGATTTAGGAAAAGGAAGCTAAAGCTATTGATAGCTTAGCTTCCTTGTTATACTTATTCCCAACCTAATAGTTCTTTCAAATCAATAACGACTTGTTCATCGTCTTTTAATATACTCATGTAATCTTCACCAGTTTCATATCTCACACCAAAACCTAACTCAGTCATTTTTTCAATATGCTCTTCATTGTTAATTGCTTTTTCTAAAGCCTCTTCTAAAATTTGTACAACTTCAGGATCTGTACCAGCAGGCGCTAAAAATCCACGGGAAGATTCTTGGTACACTTCAACCCCTTGTTCAGCTAATGTCGGAACATCTTCCATAAAGGATGATCTTTCCTGAGCAGCAACACCTAATACTTCAATATCTCCGTCATGATATAAGCTTAAAATTTCTCCAAGGTTTGCAACTAACACGTCAACATGCCCACCAAGTACAGACGAACGACTTTCAGCAGCTCCATCAAAGTGAACAGGTACAAAATTAGTTCCCATTTCTTTGTTTAAGTTTAAAATAACTAAATGCTCGTCCGTTCCTTCTCCAGTTGATGTAACAGTGACTTCATTATTTTGTGCATATTCAATAAGCTCATCTAAGTTTGTGAAACGATCTTCATCAGGACGAATTGAAACTGTATCTGGGTCAACAACGTGCATACCAAGTCCGATAAAATCGTCTAAATCTTTATCACGATTTAAAGTCGGGTTAATATAACCAGTAATAATATGTGGTGAGTTAGCAAGTCCAATCGTATAACCATCTGGATCCGCATTCGCTAAATCGTTCCAACCAATCCAGCCACCTGCACCTGTTTTGTTAACAACAGTGACACTTACACCTAATTCATCTTCTAAATACGGCTGTAATAAACGAGCACCAGTATCTGTTCCACCACCAGCAGACCAAGGTACAATTAATGTGACAGGTTTATCTGGAAAATTTTCAGCTGCATTATCATCACTTGATGAACCACAAGCCGCAAGAACTAACATACTAACTAATAAAATAACGGTTACAAAAAATAAACTTTTCTTCTTCATTGTAATTCCCCCTATTGTTTAAACTTTGATTGAAAATGGATCTCTCACATCATTTGAAAGATCAATCATGACATTTTTTACTTTCGTATAATCTAAGAGCGCATGGAGACCACGTTCTCTTCCATAACCACTTTGCTTCACTCCACCAAAAGGAGCTTGTGCTGCACTTGTGCGATACGTATTCACCCAAACCGTTCCCGCCTCTAATTGCTTAGCAACACGATGAGCTCGGCTTAAGTTTTCTGTCCAAATACCTGAAGCAAGTCCGTAAACGGAATCATTCGCCAGTTGGACAGCCTCTTCTTCATCTTTAAATGGAATGATCGTTAAAATTGGACCGAACACTTCATTTTGAGCGACTTTCATCGAATTATTCGCATCGACTAAAATCGTTGGTCGGATGAAAAATCCTTCAGTTCCATTACCCTCACTATCTTCAGTTAACCCACCGACTAAAATCGTGGCACCTTCATCCTCAGTTTCCTTAAGTACCGCCTTTATACTGTTATACTGAGCTTCATTCGCAATGGGACCCATTTCAGTTTTATCATCCATCGGGTCACCTAAAACGATATTTTCAGCCCGTTTCTTCAATTCGCTAACAACTTCATCGATCACAGATTCATGGACAAATAACCGCGAACCCGCAATACATGTTTGCCCACTTGAAGCGAAAATACCAGCCATGGCTCCTGGAATCGCCCGTTCTAAATCAGCATCTTCAAAAATAATATTTGGTGATTTACCGCCAAGCTCTAATGTGAGGGGCACGAAATTTTCAGCAGCACTTCTACCGATATGACGGGCAGCTAATAAACCACCTGTAAAACTAATCTTATTAACTTGTTTATGTTGCGTTAACTGAGCACCAACTTGTCCATGCCCCGTTACACAATTGACAACGCCTTTTGGAAAGCCCGCTTCTTCTACTAACTTCATCACTTCTAATGTTGAAGCAGAGGCATGCTCAGATGGCTTAATAACAACTGTATTTCCAGCTGCTAGAGCAGGAGCAAGCTTATTTGTTAACAATTGAATCGGCGAGTTCCATGATGTAATTAATACAGCAACTCCAATCGGCTCTCTTAACGTATAGTCAAACATTGACGGATTATCGAGCGGGATGGTTTCCCCACCAATTTTGTCAGCTATACCTGCAAAAAACTTATAATTTCGGGCGGCGAAAAACATTTGTTTATACGTTTCTCTTTTAACTTTCCCATTATCCGTCGTTTCAATGTCAGATAAATGATCCGCATTTTCCTCAATTAATTCAGCCAATTTATTCAGTAGCTTTGAGCGCTCGTATCCACTCGTCTCTTTCCAAACATTATAAAAAGCATTTCGGGCTGACTCAATCGCACGATTCACATCATCTTCACTTGCTTCAGGAATCGTCGCCCACGGTTGTTGCGTGTACGGGTTAATCGATTCAAACGTTTCATTTGTTGAGCTCGACACCCATTCTCCGCCAACAAACATTTTATATTTTTTCATCATAACGCCTCCTCTTGTTGTATTAAGATTTAGCTAAATTAATTTGGCACCAATCCTCCCACAATTTAGCAATACTCGCATAATCTAAATCCCCATACCCTTTACTTTGCGCTATTTCGTAAACAGTATGACTCGCTTGTATCGAAAATAGTGGAACATTTAATTGCTGCGCCAATTCTAAAATTAAAGTAGAATCTTTTCGAGCGTTGAAAGTTGACATGCCACCTTCATACTCGCTATTGGCAATCCGCTCATTAAAACGGTGATTCACTGGTCGCTCATAAGTCGTTTCGCCACTTAAAAGGTCATACATTTTATCATGGCTAATTCCGAGCTTTTTACCAATCGCAGCCGCTTCAACGATAAGTACCATCGCATTATGGGCAATCGCATTGTTAATCACTTTAGCTGACATACCTGTACCAAGCTCTCCCATACGGTTCACTTTTTTACCCATCGCAAGTAAAATCGGCTCTATGTCTTTAACATCTTGATCATTACCACCGACTAGAAAACTCGCTTTTGCTTCCTCGATATGTTTTACACCACCTAATATGGCAGCATCGATCACATTAACTCCTTGAGGTCGACATAATTTGTCAAGCTCATCCATATCGTTTGGCAACACCGTACTCGTTTCGATAATTTTGTCTCCTTCTTTTAAGAACGGAACAATTTGCGAAACGACGGATTGCGATATTTTTCCGTTTGGGAGGGAAACGAGTATCGTATTCGTCTTTTGTGCTAATGTTTCTAACTCATCAACACAACTGACACCATCGTTTTCTAGCTCTTTTCGCCGATTAGGGTCTATGTCATATCCGATAATTGTAAACGTTTTCGAGAGTTTTCGAGCAATGACGCCACCCATGTTCCCTAGTCCTATAATTCCGATTGTCGTATCCATTTCATGTAGCCCCCAATCTAAGTTGAATAAATCTGCTTGTAATTTTCATTTTAAACGCTTACATTTATAATTAGAAGTAAGCATTTTTTATTATTAGCTATAAAAATAATTTATATGTGTAAAATAGGTGAACAAAAATGGATGAAAGAGATTGGTATTTATTATCATTAATTGGCGAGTACAAAAGCCTGTCGAAAGTGTCGGAGGAACTGTTTATTTCTCAGCCCGCCCTTTCCTATCGGCTTAATAAAATTGAAGCCTATTTCGATTCAAAATTATTCATTAGAACAAACCGGGGTTTACAAATTACACCCCAAGGAAAAATAATTACCGACTACGCCAAACAATATATTCAAAGCTTAAATTCAATTAAAGAAGAGCTTTACACGATGGAAAACGATGTGAAAGGGACATTAAATATCGGTGCATCCGGTGCGGTTGCCCAATATTTGCTCCCATCCTTATTAGCTAAATTTCACGCGCTCTACCCAGACGTTGATTTGAATTTAGAAACAGGCTTTAGCCCGACATTAATAGAAGGATTAATGCAAAACAGAGTTCACGTCACTTTTTTGAGAGAGGAGCTTGATATTAGTAGCTATAAAAAACTTTTAGCGACCGACGGCATTTACCTAGTCTCAAATGAACCCGTTAATATTGCCGATTTACCACATTTAAACCGCGTCGAATATAAAACGAATGTGTCGCTAAAATTACAACTAGATAGCTGGTGGACGCAAAATTTTAAAGTATCACCGACCGTCGCAATGGTTGTTGATAACGCTGAAGCATGCAAAGAAATGGTGCGCCACGGACTCGGCTATGCTATTTTGACAGGACTTACATTAAACAATCAAGAAGATCTCCATCTCGTGCATTTAAAATCAAACGGCAAAAAAATGAACCGCCACACGTGGGTATACGCCACGGAAGAAGCGATGGATTATATTACGGTTAGAACATTTTTAGACTTTATCGAAACAGAAATGCAACAATATGATGGGTATTAA
>CALKAL010000113.1 GCA_937983065.1 uncultured Bacillaceae bacterium
TTCATTAAGAAAAGCTGTCGTATTTTCATCTGCAACGTCATTAATTTTTATGGCGTAACCTTCTTTTGATTCTACAGCCTTCGATTGTTTATTAACGGTTAGCTTTATTTCACCGTAATAAAAACCGTGCTTTCCTACAGCTGTAATTAAACAATCATTAACGAGGTGTCCTTGTTCATACAAATGGTGCGTATGACCACCGATAATAACGTCTACAGGATACTTTTTTGCGATTTCTTCTTCAACATATGCACCTAAATGGGACATGACGACGATCACATCACATTTTTTCCGCATGATTGGAATAAAATAGTCGAGCACTTCAAACGGGTCTTCAGTCGTCCAACCAATTTTTTCATAAAACGCTTGAAACGGTACAGTCAGACCAATCACACCGATTGTCGTATTTTCAGGTGTCGTAAAAACATGATACGGCTTCAACCAGCTTGGCTTCGGGTCGTTTATCGGTGAAATATTCGCACAGACGACATCGAAGGCTACATCATCATATAAATGGTAAAGCTCCTCACTCGGTAGCGTAATTCCTTCATTATTTCCAAGGGTTACAGCATCATAATTCGCATAATCAAGTAATTGCTGGTTGCTGTTACCGAGGGATGCATCAGTAATCGGATGGGAACGGTCTAAATGATCGCCATTATCTAAAAGTAAATAAAACTCCTCATTTTCTTTACGCTTAGAAATTTTCGCATTTATGTCATTCATCAATTTCGGCCAATTTTCAAAATAACTATGTAAATCACTCGTAAAATAAATGTAGATGGATTCTTCCATTTTCATGCCCCTTTTAAGTTAAAAAATAAGATTGAATCCCATAAATAACATGACAAGTCGTAAAATCCATTCGATAATATTCCCTTGAAGCTTTTGGTTCAGCTTAGCCCCTAATATACCACCAATCCAAGCACCAGGAATACTTGCTAAAGCATAAAGCCAAACGACATTTCCCGCAATGATATGGGCGCTTGATGAGGCTAAGCTTGAGAAAAATATCATAAACATCGATGTCGGAGCAGCAATATGAACAGGAAAACCGAACAATAAAATCATCGCAGTGACCATTAACGAGCCACCACCAATACCGAATAATCCTGATAACATCCCGACGATAAAAGCAATCATAATACCAAGAATGACGGAATAGGAATAGGTAATTTCTTTGTTATATAAAAATATCGTACGGTGAACATAAAACTTTTTTTGCTTACGATTACCCGCTAACGTTATATTTTGAACTTTATCTTTTATAATAAGAAGTATTGATAAAATAATAACTAATATACCGAAATAAAGCTCAAACGTCCCTGTATGAAAATATTTGTTTAACCAAACACCCGTTAAAGCACCAGGTATACTTCCAATAAGAAAAATAAAACCACTTTTCACATCGACCCGTTTTCCTTTTAAATACGTTAACGTCGAGGAAAGCCCTGTAAAAATCATTAATAGTAGAGACATCGCAACGACTGATTGTGGATTCACCCACGAAAACGCATCATAATAATTCGAGAGGAAAAGTAAAACTGGAACGAAAATTAACCCGCCGCCTAAACCGACGAGACTTCCAAACATTGAACTAGCTACCCCGATGATAAACATTGTAAAAAATATGAGCAATGATCTCGTCTCCCTATGTTATGTATAAATAATAGTATTACAAATCAAGTATACATGATAAGACGAACAATTTAAAAAGCTGCCTTTCTATTGGACAGCTTTTCGTTGACATCATCTGTTATTCGGATTATTTTCACTAGTTTTTTTAATAATTTCTTTAATAAAATGCTCAGGAGAACTCTCCCCAAAGGATATCCGCTCCAGCACATGTTTTCTCGGAAATAATTCCTTCCTTATTTCCTTAATCGATTTTCCTTCTGTAAATAAGTTCGTCACATCGCGTTCTAACTGTGTCAAATAGTGAAGCTTTCTCTCAAGTAAATGTTTTGATTGGTGAATACCACTATGTTGACAAATGATCAGATCAATATCGTAGGATAACATTTTCTTTAACGAATCAACTTGCTCGTAAAAAGATTCGAATTTGTAAAAGCTTTTCGGGTGAGTTTGTACGAATAAATCGCCAGTAAACATCCATTTCTTATCGCGTAAATAAAGGGAAACGTGATCATCTGAATGACCTGGCGTATGAATGACCTCCCATTGATAATGCTTACTCTCAAAAATATTTGCTAACGGTTTGGCGGAAAAAGCTTCTCGCTTTCGCCAAAACACTCGGCGATATAACGGTAATTTTGACTTCTTAGTAATTTCACCTAACCCAGTCTCATGAATCCATAGCTGTTTCCCCATCTGTTGTAATTCATAGCCGATACCAACGTGATCCTCATGAGAGTGAGTAAAAATAACATCGGTAAAAGATTGTTTTTCTAAATAAGGTAGCGTTATTTCCTTTAAATAATTCGGCCCGCTGTCAATTAAAACACCATCAAATATGTAAAGATACACATGCATCTTAATTTTATTTAAAGACCGTGTTAATTTAATGCACGTTAAATCATCATATACCTCCACTTCCATAAAAACACCTCACATTTATGAATGAGCATTCAGTCAATTACATTTAATTATATACGTAAAAGGATTAGTAAACAATGAGAATGCTGCGGATTTGTAGCTCGGGTTTTGTGAAATAGAGGTTTCCGTATAGAGGTTTCCGTTGAATGTATTAATTGTGAAATTAAACATGGCACAAATGTGGCACGAAACAAATTATCAGAACTATAAAAAATCTCAACCCCTTGTGTATCAAGGGGTTGAGTCTTATTAACCGATTGAACCTTCCATTTCATACTTGATTAATCTGTTCATTTCAACAGCGTATTCCATTGGTAGTTCTTTCGTAAATGGTTCGATAAAGCCCATAACGATCATTTCTGTTGCTTCTTCCTCAGAAAGTCCGCGACTCATGAGGTAGAAGAGTTGTTCTTCAGATACTTTTGAAACTCTTGCTTCGTGTTCTAACGAAATATTTTCGTTTAGAACTTCGTTGTACGGAATTGTATCTGAGAATGATTGATCGTCTAAAATAATCGTGTCACACTCAATATTTGAACGGGCACCATCTGCATTTTTACCGAAGTGGACAAGTCCGCGGTAAGTTACTTTTCCGCCTTGTCTTGAAATTGATTTTGAGATAATCGTTGATGATGTATTCGGTGCTAAATGATGCATTTTCGTTCCTGTATCTTGTACTTGCCCTTTACCAGCGAAAGCGATGGAAAGTGTCATACCTTTCGCACCTTCACCTCTTAGTAA
This sequence comes from uncultured Bacillaceae bacterium, assembly GCA_937983065.1. Lineage (GTDB taxonomy): Bacteria > Bacillota > Bacilli > Bacillales > Alkalibacillaceae > CALKAL01. Next base: position 3,298 of record CALKAL010000113.1, read on the forward strand.
AACAGCAGGATACTTCATCGTTAATTTAGAACCGATGTTACCGTCAACCCATTCCATCGTTGCGTTTTCATCAGCTGTCGCACGTTTTGTAACGAGGTTGTAAACGTTATTCGCCCAGTTTTGAACTGTTGTATAACGGCAGTAAGCATCTTTCTTAACGAAAATTTCAACAACCGCACTGTGTAATGAATTCGTCGTATAAATTGGTGCAGTACACCCTTCAACATAATGAATGGATGCGCCCTCGTCGACGATAATTAACGTTCTTTCAAACTGTCCCATATTTTCAGAGTTAATACGGAAGTAAGCTTGAAGTGGTGTTTCAACCTTCGTATTTTTCGGAACATAGATGAATGAACCACCAGACCAAACCGCTGAGTTAAGCGCTGAAAACTTGTTATCAGACGGTGGTACTAATTTTCCGAAGTACTCTTTAAAGTATTCTTCATGTTCTTTAAGAGCAGAATCCGTGTCTTTAAAAATAACACCCATTTCTTCTAACTCTTTTTCCATGTTGTGATAAACAACTTCTGATTCATATTGAGCAGAAACTCCTGCTAAATATTTTTGCTCTGCCTCAGGAATTCCTAAACGATCAAACGTCCGTTTAATCTCTTCAGGTACTTCATCCCATGAACGCTCAGAACGTTCAGATGGTTTAACGTAATATGTGATTTCATCAAAGTCTAGCTCTGATAAATCACCACCCCATTGTGGCATCGGCTTGCTATAAAATACTTCTAGTGATTTTAATCTGAAGTCTAACATCCATTCTGGTTCTTCCTTAATACGGGAAATTTCACGGACTACTTTTTCAGTTAAGCCTCGCTCCGTACGAAAAACCGATACGTCTCTATCTTTAAACCCATATCTGTAATCGCCTATTTCTGGTGCTTTCTTAGCCATTTATTACCCTCCTTTAATATTATGGTGTATTGTTCCCTACTCGGACGCCTTGTTCCATCGCTTTCCAAGCAAGAGTTGCACATTTAATACGTGCAGGGAACTTAGATACACCTTGTAAGGCTATAATATCGCCTATTTCTTCCAAATCGATATGACTTTCATCGATATCTTTCCCGAGCATCATTTCGGAAAAAAATTGCGACAGTGCTAATGCTTCTTCGACCGTTTTGCCTTTAACAGCTTGGGTCATCATCGAAGCAGAAGCCATACTAATTGAGCAACCTTCACCTTCAAATTTTGCATCCTGTACGATATTATTATCTAGCCTCATTTGAAGATCAATCCGGTCTCCACATGTCGGGTTATTTAATTCGACGGTAATATGATCTCCGTCTAGCTTCCCGCGATTTCTCGGGCTCTTATAATGATCCATTATAACTTGGCGGTAAAGTGTGTCTAAATTGTCAAAAGACATTACTGAAATACTCCTTTGTTTTCTGTAAACCAGCGACGAACTGATCAACGTCCTTCTTATCATTATACAGATAAAAGCTCGCTCTTGCAGTTGCGGTGACTTGTAATTCTTTCATTAACACTTGTGCGCAATGGTGACCTGCACGAACAGCTATACCTAAAGCGTCTAATGCCGTCGCTACATCATGCGGGTGGCAGCCTTCTAAATTAAATGTTACAAGGCCAGCCCGTTCTTTCGGTCCGTATATCGTCACGCCGTCAATCGTTTGCATTTGTTCCATCGCATACTGCACGAGCTCTTCCTCATGTTTTTCAACTTGCTCCATTCCAACCTCTTGCAAAAATTCAATCGCTTTTTTCAAGCCAATTGCCCCTGCAATGATTGGAGTTCCGCCTTCAAATTTCCACGGAAGCTCTTTCCACGTCGATTCGTAAAGATTAACGAAATCGATCATTTCCCCACCGAATTCAACGGGTTCCATCTCTTCTAATAGTGCTTCCTTACCGTATAAGACACCAATCCCCGTCGGACCACACATTTTATGAGCTGAATATGCATAAAAGTCGACATCTAAATCTTGAACATCAATTTTTAAATGGGGAGCTGCTTGAGCACCATCGACAGCAATAACGGCACCATGATCATGGGCAATTTTCGCGATTTCTTTAATCGGGTTAATCGTCCCTAAAACATTGGATACGTGAGTTATCGCAACAATTTTCGTTTTGTTCGTAATTGTTTCTTTTATATCTTCCATCGACAGCGTACCATCTTCTTGCATAGGAATATATTTCAATGTGGCACCCGTTGATTTAGCAACCTGCTGCCACGGAATAATATTACTATGATGCTCCATCGGGGTAATGACAATTTCATCCCCCTTTGAAACATTTGCCCTGCCGTAGCTATGAGCAACCGTATTAATTGCCGTCGTCGTTCCTCGAACAAATATCACTTCTTTAATCGAATTGGCATTCATAAATTGTTTAACGGTTTCCCTTGCCCCTTCATACGCTTCCGTCGCTTTCGTACCAAGCGTATGTACACCACGATGCACATTCGAGTTATACTCAGAATAATATTCAGTCAAAGAATCGATGACTGATTGTGGCTTTTGTGATGTGGCAGCACTATCTAAATAGACGAGGGGATGCCCGTTCACTTCCTGATTTAAAATCGGAAACTGTTCGCGGATCTTTTCATTTAGCATTAATTAACTTTCCCTTCGATGACTTCTCTTAACTGTTTTTGTACTGTTTCGATTGGGATTTCACGTACGACTGGATCTAAGAAGCCGTGAATAATTAATCGTTCTGCCTCTTCTTTAGAAATACCTCGGCTCATTAAATAATAAAGCTGAAGTGGATCAACACGTCCGACTGAAGCGGCGTGGCCCGCCATAACATCATCTTCATCAATTAAAAGAATTGGGTTGGCATCTCCTCTAGAACCTTGCGAAAGCATTAAAATTCGTGATTCTTGCTCAGCATTTGATTTCGATGCACCGTCTTCAATCTTACCAATTCCATTAAAAATTGAAGCAGCACGGTCCTTCATAACCCCGTGTTGTAAAATATACCCTTCAGATCCTTTACCGAAGTGAGTAATTTTTGCTGTAAAGTTTTGTGATTGCTCACCGCGACCAATGGAAACAGCTTTAGCATGGGATAGTGCATTGTGACCCATTAAAAATGTTTCGTTTTCAGAAAGCGTATTTCCATCATTCATCTGTCCTAATGCCCAATCTAAAACGGCATCATTATACGCGACACCACGGCGGTTTACATAGGTCGTTGTTCCTTTAGAAAAGTTATCAACAGCACCGTAGGAAATTTTTGCGCCATCTAAAGCAAAAACTTCTGAAACAATATTTGCTACCGACTGATCATCATCATTGTCGGATACGTAGTTTTCCACATACGTTAAATCACTATGCTCATCCGCAACAATTAAGACGTGGTTAAATAATGCAGCTTCTTTATCCTCTTGCCAAAAAACAACTTGGATTGGCTCTTCTATTTTTACGTTTTTTGGTACGTATAAAAAGATTCCACTATTTAATAAAGCCGCATGAGTTGCTGTAAATTTATTTTCATCAAGTTTAACAGCATCTTTCATGAAATATTTTTTCACTAAATCTTCATGGTTTGAAAGGGCTGTAAATAAATCTTCAAAAATTACCCCTTGATCAGATAATTCTGGAGATAGCTTCGTAAAAGCGACCGTGTTATTACGAATAATGATTATATTTTTTGCTGAATCTTTATCTCCTAAAAGGGTACGAATTTTCTCAGGTAGCTCTTCAAAACTTGTAATTGCATCTCCTGAAACGTCATGTTTGAAATTCGTAAAGTTCCAGTTATTTATTCTCGTTTTTTCAATCTTCGGTAATGGCATACTTTCAGCTATATCATAAGCTTCTAAGCGAATATCTTGAAACCAATTCGGTTCGTTACGCTTTTTCGAATAATCCGTTATATATTCTTTGTTGTAAGGTAACTTAGTTTCTACTGTCATTCTTTACCCTCCTATCTCGTTACTAGTTTTGTCCTACAGTTTCGTCTTCGATTCCTAGCTCTTCCTTAATCCATTCATATCCTTCTGCCTCTAGTCGTTTTGCAAGCTCAGGACCGCCTGATTTAACGATTCTACCTTGCATCATAACGTGGACATAATCTGGTGTGATGTAGTTAAGTAAACGTTGATAGTGTGTAATAATTAAGCAACCAAATGCATCGTTACGCATTTTGTTTATGCCGTCAGATACAATTTTTAATGCGTCAATGTCAAGACCTGAGTCAATTTCGTCTAAAATAGCAATAGCTGGCTCTAACATCATTAATTGAAGAATTTCGTTACGTTTTTTCTCTCCACCTGAAAATCCTTCATTTAAATAACGTTGTGCCATGTTTTTGTCAATTTCTAATAAATCCATCGTACTGTCCATTTCTTTAATGAACTTCATTAATGGAATTTCATCGCCTTCTTCACGTTTTGCATTAATTGCTGAACGTAAAAAGTCTGAGTTTGTAATTCCTGTTACTTCACTCGGATATTGCATTGCTAAAAATAGACCTGCTTGAGCTCTTTCGTCGACTTCCATTTCAAGAACGTCTTCACCATCAAGCAAGATTGTACCTTTTGTTACTTCATATCGCGGATGTCCCATAATTGCACTCGCTAGTGTCGATTTACCTGTTCCGTTCGGTCCCATAACTGCGTGGAACTCTCCACCTTTAATCGTTAAATCGACCCCTTTTAAAATCTCTTTCCCGTCGATTTCTACATGAAGATCTCTAATTTCTAAAGTTGATCCTGCCATATCAATACCTCCATTTTTTATATAGTTAATTGATGGCTATTCTCAATTTATTCTCATTATTAGTTTATAACATTTATAATTTATATTCAACCGGTTCATTGAGAATACCCATATCGTTCTAGTCCACTACATTATAATCAAAAATGAGAAAGATTTAAAACTAAACGATATTATCATTCCCAATTTCCGACAAAAGATAAATATCCACTGTTACTTATTTCTAAATAACAGTGGATATTTTCATTGTATCAATTAATGATCGGCTGCTGGTAGTACTGAGCCTTCATATTTTTCTAATATTAATGTTTGAATTTCTTCTGATTGTAATACTTCAACTAACGCTTTCAATTGTTCGTTATCTTTATCTTCTGAACGAGCGGCTACGATATTTACATACGGTGATTCACTCGTTTCTAAAATTAAAGCATCCTCTGTTGGGACTAAATCAGCTTCTAGCGCATAATTCGTATTAATCGCAACGAGGGCATCTACTTCCCTTTCATAAAACTCAGGTAAAAATCCTGGATCAACGCTATCGTCAAATTCGAGGTTTAACGGATTTTCAACGATATCATTTACCGTTGCACTTACAGGGTCGACTGTTTCATCTAGTTTAATTAATCCTTCATTTTCTAATAAAGATAATATGCGCCCATGATCAGATATCGAACGGCTAATGATGACGACAGTTCCTTCAGAAATATCATCAACTGAATTAATATTTTTCGAATATATTCCCATCGGTTCAAGGTGGATTGCCCCGAGATTTACAAAATCATAGCCAATTTCTTCAATCTGATTTTCAAAGTATGGGATATGCTGATAAAAGTTCGCATCTAACGTGCCACTATCTAAATCTTCATTTGGAAAAACATAATCTTGATACGTTTCAATAACAAGGTCAATTCCTTTTTCCTTCAACAAAGGTGCCGCTTCTTCTAAAATTTCCGCATGAGGAACATTCGATGCACCGACGATTAGTTCTACTAACTCAACTTCTTCATCAGCATCTTCATTATTTGTAGCTTGCTGTTCTTCCGTATCGTTATCTCCAGTTTCCTTTTCCTCTTCATCATTTGAACTTCCACAAGCGACTAACACTACAGCCAATAAAATTGTTAATAAAAATAAACTCAGTTTTTTCATGTTTGTAAACTCCCCTTTTTATCTTTTATCAATCATTTTTGTAATCGTATCGCCAATAAATTGGATAATAAATACGATAATAATAATTAAAATCGTACATAATAATAATGTGTCGTAATTTCGTCTTTGAAAGCCGTGCAAGTAAGCTAAATCACCTAAGCCACCAGCCCCGATGACACCTGCCATCGCAGTAAAACCGACTAACATAATCGCTGTTACCGTTATACCTGAAATAATCGCTGGCATCGCCTCAGATAAAAGGACTTTAAAAATAATCGTCCGCGTTTTAGCTCCCATTGATTTGGCTGCTTCAATGACGCCTTTACTCACCTCCTTTAAAGCAATCTCAACGATGCGGGCATAAAAGGGAGCCGCCCCGATAATGAGTGCTGGCAATGCCGCTTTCGGTCCGCGAATCGTTCCTACGAGAAATTGCGTAACAGGAATTAAGAGTAAAATTAATATAATGAAAGGAATCGCTCGAAAAATATTTACTACTGCACCTGTTATTGAATGGATCAGTCGATTTTGCCAAAGGTTGCCTTGGTCCGTTAAAAAAAGTAATAGCCCAAGCAAAATTCCTAATACGATCGTTCCTATCAATGAAATCCCCGTCATATACAACGTCTCAAAGGTCGCTATTTTAATATCTTCCATATTTGCATTCGGAAAGAAATTAGCTAACATCTGTTAACACCTCAACTTCAATTCCGATCTTTTTAATATAATCAATCACTTCATTGGATACCTCTTCACTTGCTAATAATTCAACGATTAAAATACCGTAAGTTCCATCTTGTATCGGTGACAATGTGCCTTGTAAAATATTTAAATCAATATTGAATTTACGAGAGACTTCACTAATTAAAGAACGTTGTGTCGATTGTCCGATAAAATGCAATTTTAATAGTTTTGAATCGTTTTTTTGATTGATAATGGCATGAATATTTGCCTCAAAAGGTAACGTATTTATTTGTTGCACGAACCGTTTCGCCGTTGTTGTTTTCGGACGGACAAAAACGTCTAATACATCTCCTACTTCAACAATCTTACCTTCATCCATCACCGCAACCCGATGACAAATCTTTTGAATGACGTGCATCTCAT
>CALKAL010000114.1 GCA_937983065.1 uncultured Bacillaceae bacterium
ATCCAATCAGACGCTTCTTTTAAATTTTTAAAAGTTTTATAGGCGTCGGGATGTGTATTGACGACCATTAAACTTTTTAATCCCGCTGCAATCCCTGCTTCGATATCGGGATCTCTGTCGCCAACCATGTAACTTTTGCTGCAATCGATATTATATTTTTCCATCAGTTCAAAAAGCATTCCGGGCTTTGGTTTGCGGCAAGGACAATTATCATAAGGTTTATGAGTGCACGCTTTCACTTCTTTTATAATGGCTCCGTGCTTATTTAATTCTTCAACCATTTTTTCGTGAATGTCGTGGAGCGCATCTTCTGTCATATAACCTAAACCAACGCCACCTTGATTCGTCACGACGAAAACTTCATATCCGTGATCATTCAATTGTTTAATGGCTTCAGGAACATCTTCTAAAAAATAAAATTGATCGGGATGATTGACAAAGCGCACCCGCTCTGTTTTTACTTCGTTAATTACGCCATCTCGGTCTAAAAACACGGCTTTTTTCACGCTTAAACTTCCTTTCCATTGACGAACGATTTACTTTATCCGTCGCAATTCGGCATCATTAATTGCGTCTCCACTAATTTCAAAAGTGTACTCTCTATTTGTCGCCAATTCGAGGGAGACATTATTTAGCGGAAATTTCCCCTCTTTATTAATGATAGCAAATTGAAAAGTCGCTTCACCTTCTAAGTTCATATCTTTTTGGTCAACGATTTCAAATTGAAGCAACTCTCCTTTTTTTATTTTTGACCCATCCGCATAACTTATACCCGTTGTATATAATCCCGTCGTTATTTCCAGCGTATAAAAATCAAATTGGGAATTATTTTTAAAGCTTAAAATCATACTATTTTCATCTGGTTTTAACGTATGGTTCGAGCAAGCTCCTAATAGTAGAACGAAAATTACTACAGAAAAAACAAGCCATTTTCTCATCACGTCACTCCTCATTATTTTTAGACGTTTGATTCTCAGGTTCGTATTCTAAAATATCTCCAGGCTGACAATCAAGGGCTTCACAAATTGCCGCCAGCGTTGAAAAACGGATGGCTTTCGCCTTACCATTTTTTAAAATTGAAAGATTAGCCATCGTAATCCCAACTTTTTCGGATAATTCCGTCACGCTCATTTTTCGTTTCGCTAACATGACATCAATATTGACGATGATTGACATAGTTATCACCTCAAACGGTTAAATCATTTTCTAATTTTATTTCTAAAGCGCTATTTAATAGTTTTTGCAGCACATCTGAGAAAACTGAGACGACAAAGGATGCAAAGATTATGGTTACTCCGATGACGATCAGGCTCGGGTGCAGTGCGTTTTCGGTTATAAGGTAAATAGCACCGATGATATAAATCAAACTAATTGTAATAGCGCAATATTTAATTTGTTTTAAAGCATTGACAGAGATTGGTGAAAAAGCGCGCTGCTGTTCAATGACATGTAAGAGCTTTAATGCATGGTAAAGTGCGATGAAAAATGGAATGACTGTTAAATAAATGCCGATTAAAATAGGAAATCGTAAATGTGCGTATTCCGGATACATCTCTGCAAGGGAATTTGCGGCGTACGGGAGCCAGAATAGACTTAAACTAATGACAATAAAACCAATAATAAAGATAGTAATTTTAAGAAAAAGCGTCGAGCCTCGGTTCATCTTAAACCACCTCACGATTTTGATTTAATAATAATTTAGCACACAATTTATCGTTTATCAATAAATATTTATTTATATTTAATAAAGATATGTTGTTATTCACAAAAACAGTTTCAGAAATAGTGGCGGTTTTAATTAGCGGGGCCATTTTTAGATTGATTATAGTTTAATCCAGGAGAACAATAGATGGGCGCTTAAAACATGCCCTTTTTAGAATAGGCATTCATATGATAGGTATGAAACTAATTATTCGCTGGGAGAAAGGAGTTTTATATTTGAATTCACCTTATAATTTTCATAATGAAAATGAGTTTTATGATGCTCCCCCTGAACACGCAGATGAGAGGCAATCCCCTTTTTCTTTTGTCGGAAATTTATTCGGTATACCTGGGTTTGGTCAACCACAACAACAACCGTGGCTACCTCCAGGCTCAGGATTTTATCCAGGCTTTCCAGGGCAACCGGGATATCCACCTGGACAGCAGCCAGGTTTTCCGGGGCAACAACCAGGGTTTCAACCAGGCGCACCGGGTCAACCGCCATCTCAAGCAGGTCCACCGACAACACCGCCACCGAGTACGATTCCTCAGCAAAGCCAAGTGCAATTATTTGCAGTGGATCAAGGTGCAATGCAAGGGTGTCTCTACCGCTTTACTTACGTGTGGCTAAATAATCGCCAAAGCTTCTGGTTCTATCCGACATTTGTTGGCCGTCGTTCTGTATCTGGATATCGTTGGACTGGGTTTATGTGGGTATATTTTGGAATTGATTTAAGAAGAATTGAATCGTTTCAATGTTTTTAAATTGATACTTGATTGAGTAGTGGGGAAATAACTTAGTTAATGAAGCTGTGCATTGGGGTGGTTGGAAGGCAATTAAATTTAAGCGCGAATTTTTGTCGAATATGCTCAAGTTTTTGTCGATTATGCTCAAATTAAAAGTTTTACGCGCTAAATTTTCCTTTTATGCTCGAGTTTAATAAATATATGCTCAAATTCATCCTTCCACAAAAAAATGAAATGGTGCCCTTCCTTAATGAAGAGCACCATTTATCTTAATAGCCAGTTTTTTCATCATCAAAAACATCAAAAGAGCTGAAATCGTGTTTGGCGAGAGGTTTTTCGGCTGGGCCTTCTAATACGTCGCCGGTATAAGAGAAGCGGGAGCCGTGACATGGACAATCCCAGCTTCTTTCACCGCTATTCCAATTGACTTCACAACCAGCATGGGTACACGTCGTATCAACAATGTGGACTTCGCCTTCTTCATCACGATAAGCACCTTTTCGCTCACCGTTTATTTTAACAATTGCTCCTTCATCGTTTTCTAATTCGTCTATCGTTGCATGGGCGGGTTCTATTTTTCCTTTAATTAAATGCTTCGCCACATCGAGATTTTCTAAAAAGAACTTCTTCAAGCTAGGATCGGCCTGAAAACGTTGGGGCGAAAATATTTCTGCGGCATGATTAATATTCCCTAATATGTTATCAACCATAATTTGCGCAGCGACATGGCTATTTGTCATCCCCCATTTACGATACCCTGTTGCGACTAACACATTTGGCTGTCCTTTCGTAATTGGACCGATGTAAGGGATTTTATCTAACGTGACTAAATCTTGTGTCGACCATCGATTGAGGATGGTGTAAGATTTTTCACCGAATAGTGAATCGGAAAATCGTTTTAAAGCGCGATAATGCTCAATCATATCTCCACCTTGCCCAGTTTTATGCTCTTCACCACCGATTATAGTCACTTCTTTGTTATTTAATTTAGCGGAACGGATAGAACGAGTCGGTTGATCAACACTTAAATACATTCCACCAGGATAAGCCATTTTCGTTTGAAGCGCCATAGCATAGGATCTTTCTGCATATAATCGGGAAAAATAGAGGCCTCGTCCTTCATAAAAGGGAAAATGTGAGCAAATTAACACATGGTTACACTGAATCCGTTTATCATTTCTCGTAATAACAGTTTGTGTTTTTGTTGAATCATCGGTTTCAACGTTTATTGCTGTTGTATCCTCGTAAATTTTAACGCCCCGTTCTTTTAAAATGTCAACGAGTTTTGATAAATATTTAAGCGGGTGAAACTGGGCTTGATTTTCCATCATTAAGGCGTTTTCAATCGATAAGTCAAAAGGGATTTTGCTCGTTAACTGACCTTTTATATTGAGTCGATCATAAGCTTTATATTCATTTTCAAGCTTCACTTTATAATCGCCCGATGTCGAATAAAGGAAGGCGTCTTGCTTTTCGAAATCACAATCAATTTTTTCATCTGTTATAATTTTTTCAACTAAATGAAGGGCATCAGTATTTGCTTCATAATACATTCGCGCCACGTTATAGCCGAAATTATTTAACAGCTCATCATATATTAAGCTATGCTGCGCGGTTACTTTTGCCGTCGTATGCCCAGTTGCCCCATTAAGCAGTCGGGAGGATTCTAATAAAGCGACATTCATATTTTGTTGAGATAATAAATAAGCGCTGGCGATACCTGTTATTCCTCCACCGACAACGACGACATCACTTTTTATATTTTCCTCTAAAGATTCAAAACGTGGTAATGATACGTCTTCAAACCAAAACGGATCTGATTTTTCAGGGATTTTTTCATAAGGATCAACCATTTCGCAACCTCCAATTATGTATTAATCATTTTAAGTGTTCGCACGTTACGTCGATTATATACGGGTTTTGGTATAATTTTTCAACTTGTCCTTTCGATTGTTATTAATCTTTAATCCCGTTGTAATATTCCTTTAAAACTCCAATGTTATGATAAGAATGAATAACCAAAAGGACCTTCCCCCCCTTTATAGAATACAATTGTGAAAGATAGTCGTGGATAACATTGTTCGCGGCTATTTTTTTGTTTATAATAGAAAAATATAATAGGGGGGAGCAGTCGTGAATGAAGATAATGTCTTTAAACCTTTTCCGACGTTAGAAACGGAGCGAACGATTTTACGACAATTAACGATGAACGATGCGGAAGCTATTTTTAATTATGCTTCGAGGGAGGAAGTGGCCCGTTTTGTCACTTGGGAAGCTCATGAAACGTTAGATGATAGTAAAAATTTCATCCATTACGCCCTTGAAAGATATGCAAATTATCTTTTTGCACCGTGGGGAATTGTTTTAAAAGAGAATAATGAACTGATTGGAACGGCTGACTTCGTATCGTGGGAAAAACGACACCGAACGGCTGAAATAGGCTACGTACTTTCTTCTGATTATTGGGGGCAAGGTTTAATGCCAGAAGTCGCCAAAAAAATAGTGGCGTTCGGCTTTGAAAAAATGAATTTAGTGCGCATTCAAGCGTTATGTCTTGAAGAAAATGTAGCCTCTGAGAAAGTAATGCAAAAAATTGGGATGACCTATGAAGGGACATATCGCAAGAAAATGTTCATTAAAGGCGAACATCAAAATATTAAAGTGTATGCCATCGTGAAATAGAATAAAAATTATCGATGAATTAAAACTTAGAACTTCGTAAATGCGAGGTTCTTTTTTTGTGCAATCGTGACGATCAAAAAAGATCAAATATATAACATTCTGAATTATGGTAAAATAATAATAAAGATTTAAAAAGGAGGCTTAGGATGAGTAATCACGTCCCAATTTTACATTCACAATTCACACCGCCGACAGCGAAGGATCGGTTCGTACCCGCCGTAATTTGCAAAAGAAGCTTCACCTCATTCCAAGCTATCCCGTTACAATCGTCTATGCGAGCGCCAGCTATGGAAAAAGTACAGGATTGAGTACTTTTGTTCAAACAGTAAAAATGGATGTTTGTTGGTATTCCGTCTCAGCCTATGATACAGATTTTATTCCGTTTTTAATTAAATTCATTCATGCGATTCGTAGTGTAAACGAACAGTTTGGCGAGCGAATTTTAAATGAATTAGAATCCATCGAATCCCACGTTCAGGAGCAGGAAGTGTGGTCTTTAATGGCGATGGTCGTCAATGAATTAGAAGGGGTTGATCCTTTCATACATCATCTGTTTCTGGTACATACGGAAATGTGGGACAGACAAATTATGCCGTAGCAAAAGCAGGGTTAATCGGAATGACGAAAACGTGGGCGAAGGAGCTAGGATGGAAAAATATCAATGTTAATGCAGTAGCCCCAGGGTTTACTGAAACCGCAATGGTAACGACTGTGCCTGAGCATATTATTGAATCTTTTGTGAAGCAAGTGCCGATGGGTCGCCTCGGTAAGCCTAGAGATATTGCTAATGCTTATCTTTATTTAGCATCGGATGAATCAGATTATGTTAATGGCCATGTCCTTCATGTTGATGGTGGGATTGTCATGTAATGAAAAGGCGAAGCGTTATTTGCCCCGCCTTTTAAATTTAGGTCATGTTAATCTATTAAATCATAATAATTTTTCCACTGTTCCACTAATTCCTCTTCTGAAAAGTGATAAACGTTTTTAAACACTTGATTCGACAAAAGCTTATGATTTGATTTTAATTTGGAATATTGTTCAATAAACTCAAGCAACTTTTGTTCACCAAACTGATCATATAAAAAGTAAAAAATCGATTCATAAAGAAAATAATCCTCGTACTGCTCTGTATCTCTAAATAATGTAATCTTTTCAGGTTCAATAAAAACATCATACATTTCGAGGTTTTCAAATAGATAAATTAAGTTATCTTGAATGGAGCCAGTGAGCCCCATATAATGTTCTGCAGAAATATCGGAGTAGTCAACCATATATCTAGATACAAATTCAGCGACACCTTCATGAAACCAATCAGCATCAATACTATCAAAACCAAATGAATGATGAATAAAAGCATGGGTCATTTCATGGGCAAAGATTAATCGTAAATCCGCTCTTTCAGTTAAGACAAAATCATCAACATTGATGACAATCGCTTCATTTGAAAGAGATCCTTCTTGGATATTGAAATTATAATTCGCAAAACGATGCCCAACTAAATAAGATTCACCTGAGTGAATAAAAACAGGGATGGAATGGTTTAATGAGTCATCGAAAAATATTTCTATATCCCCAATAACCTGTTCTGCTTCATCGTAAATATATTGATGAGCATCAAAGGCTTTATCAGTTAAATTTAATGTTATATATGTTAATCGTGCCGTATTCCAATTGAAAAAAGCGGTCTCATCGACTGTTGCAATAGCTGGTACGGCAACATCATCAGAATATTGATCGAAATCCTCTTCATTATTATTTTCTACTAGCTCACCATTACTTAAATTGTTCATTGTTTGAGAATATTCTAGTTGAACAATTTTAAATAACGAAATGACAAATAAAATCAGTAAAATGAAGGTGGATGTAAGTAAAGTCCCTTCTCTTTTATTTACCATACGATTCTCTCCCTTAATTAAACAAATTATAGCACGTTTATTCGACCTAATCATTATGGGATTGTTGGCAAAGGGGTAAGTGTTACTCGTTTGTAACTTTAATCATTAAGATGGGAATGAGTACTTCAAAAGGGGAGATTAGTGTGCAAAATAGAATAAACTGGATTAATAATCGAGCAAAATTATTTCCTAACGATATAGCAATTATTGATGCTGATTCGACTGAGAAGTTTACATATGAAGAAATGAATGAACGTGCAAAAAGATTAGCTCGTTTTTTATATGCAAAAGGTGTTAGAAAAGGTGACCGTATTGCACTTTTAGCCCCAAATCATGTCAGTTATTTTGACTTGTTATTTGCGAGTATGCATATTGGATCTATCTTCGTTCCGTTAAATTGGCGTCTATCAAGTGATGAACTATATTTTGTGATTCATGACTGTTCACCAAGCTTAATTTTTATCCATGACACATTATTAAATGAATATGATTGGATAAAAGAAAAAGAGATTGTCCCAATTAAAAATAATGATTATATTGAAAAGAATTATACAAATGATGAATTACCGCAAGTAGATTTATATGAAAAAGATCCGTTAGCGATGATTTATACTGGGGGTACAACAGGCAATCCTAAAGGGGCCGTATTAAGTTATCAGTCTATTTTTTGGAATGCGATTAATACAATCGTTAGCTGGAATTTAGAAAAAGATGACGTCACATTAACGACGATTCCGATGTTTCATACGGGAGGATTAAATGCCCTTTCTATCCCAGTATTAATTATCGGTGGAACGGTCGTTATTCGTTCAAGTTTTAAGCCTGAGGTTGCTATTGAAGATTTAATTAATTATGATTGTACGATCGTTTTATTCATCCCGACGATGTACCATATGATTATTCAAACGGAACAATTTAAAAAAGCACAATTTCCAAAAATGAAAGTATTTTTATCGGGAGGTGCTCCTTGTCCGTTAACGATTTACGATGCGTTTCATCAAAAAGGGTTAAAGTTTAAAGAAGGATTCGGATTAACAGAAGCGGGACCGAATAACTTTTATATTGACCCGGAAAAAGCAAAAATAAAGCGGGGATCAGTCGGGAAATCGATGATGTTCAATGATATAAAAATTGTCAATGATAATGGCGAAGAAGTCGACTATAACGAAGTCGGTGAACTTTGGTTAAAGGGATATCATTTATTTGAATATTATTGGAATAACGAAGAGGCAACTTTAGATGTATATGAGGGAGATTGGTTCAAAACCGGAGATTTAGCTCGATATGACGAAGATGGGTACGTCTATATTTCTGGTCGTAAAAAAGAAATGATTATTTCCGGTGGTGAAAATGTATATCCATTAGAAATCGAACATTGGCTCCAATCCCATGAATGGATTAACGAAGTAGCAGTCATTGGCGTTCCCGATGAGATGGTCGTCGCTTACATCTCTTTCAATGGTGAAAAATTGTCCGAAGAAGAGCTAATTTCATATTGCGAGAAAAAATTAACCCGATATAAAATTCCGAAAAAATTTATTGCCATTGATGACATTCCAAAAACCCATGTCAGTAAAATTGACAAAAAAGCGTTAATCGAATATTTTCAATTATTAAGGCAAGAGTAATGCCGTTAAAAAGCTTGGTATTAGAATAATATCTAATACCAAGCTTTAATTATATTCATTACATATTCTCTTTAACCGTTTTCAAATAAATCACATCGATGGCGATTAACAATAAGGTCATAAAAAAGATTGAAAAAATTTGTGATATGCCTGTAAAAGTTGAGTAGAGGGCACTTAACATAATTGAAAAAGATAGGACAGGACTAACGATATTATAAGCTTTATAATAAGCTTTTAGCATGACATATTTTTCTCCGTCATCCATTTTGTCAAATAAGTCTTCTGGGGATCTAATCTCTTCTAATTTTCTCTCTGGGTACATTTTAACCATAATAAGAGCTAATCCTTGCTGAACGATGAATATAATTCCTATCATAATGAGCGCATAAAAAACAATTCCCGGGTGACTATCCCTTAAAACAATAAAACCGGTTGCTGTTGCAAATAGAAAAATAGCAAAAGCAATTCTAATACTTAAAGTAATGTTTGAATAAATTCGTTCTTTATTTGTATTGTGTTCATCTTCATCTTCAAAAGAAACTGTTTGTTGAATGAGCTTTTTTAATTTGAACCACAACACTATTCCAATTATTAAAATTAAACTACCGACGACATTTAATAGAATAATAACGAGATCATATGATTCAATGATGCGATTAAAAATTATTCCGTCATTCCAAATATTATCATATACAATTAAGCCGACCATTAATAAAAAGCCTGTAGTACCAATCAATTTCATCATAACTCTTCCTCCTCAAATAAAAAGACATTTTCAACGGGTTCATTAAAAACTCTCGCAATTCGAACAGCAATAATTAATGAGGGCATATATTCACCGCGTTCAATTAGACTGACGGTTTGTCTAGAAATCTTTGCTTTTTTAGCTAATTGAGTTTGGTTTAAACTTTCCCTTGCCCTCAATTCTTTTAAGCGATTTTTCAATTGACGCCCCTCCTTTTGTTTTATTATATATAAAATTAGTCAAAATGACAATGATATTAGTCAAAAATGATATAATAATAGTCAAAAGAGATATTGTGCCCTCAGTCTGCAGTCGGAAGTAAAAATTATACCTAAGTCGGTTACCGATTGAATCACATGCTGGTAAAATAAATATAAATCATTGGAAAGGGAGTAAGAAAAGTGGAGCGAGAAGCCGTTGTAGAAGTTAAAAATATTCATAAGCAGTATAAAAAAAGAAAGTCAAAAGAGATTGTTAAAGCGGTTGATGGTGTGAGCTTTAACGTTTATAAAGGAGAAATTCTCGGGTTGTTAGGTCCGAATGGGGCAGGAAAAACGACGACAATTAAAACGATTTGCGGTCTTTTAAAAGCGAATGATGGAGAAGTATTCATTAACGGCGTCGACGTGAGAAAAGAACGTCTAAAAGCCCTACAATATATTAGTGCTGTCCTTGAAGGAAACCGTAATTTATATTGGCGTTTAACAGCTCGGGAAAATTTAGAATATTTTGCAGGGAATCGGGGTCATTCTCGAAAATCCGTTCAAGAGAAAATCGACAAATTACTTCATCAATTTCACTTGAAGGATAAAGAGAATGAAATCGTGAGTAACTTAAGTCGTGGGATGCAGCAAAAACTTGCAATCGCAGTCGCTCTTTTAGCTGATAGTGAAGTATTATTACTTGATGAGCCAACGCTTGGTCTTGATGTAGAAACGAGTTATGAAGTAAGAGAAATTTTAAAAGATATCGTTAAAGAAAACGGAAAGACGATTATTATTAGTACCCATGACATGCCTGTCGTTCAAGATCTTTGTGAAAGAACGGTCATTATTAATAAAGGAAAAGTCGTTGCTGATGAAAATGTGGAAAACTTAATTAAGCTTTTTGAAACGAGTGCCTATTCTTTCACCCTTGGTACACCACTGTCAGAAAAACAAATTCAAATGTTAGATGAGACAATTCCTATTTATGAATATATTGATGATGAATTACACGTCACGATGGAGCAAGAAGATGATCTTTATAAAGTGATGGATATTTTAAAAAGTGATGCGACAAGCATTGAAAAAATTGATCGAGCAACCGTTGATTTTGAGCAAGTATTTTTAACACTTATTAAGGATGGTGAAGAAGATGTCGTCGTTTCTTAATTTAATCACAGCAAATACGAGAAAGGAATTTATTGAATTAAAAAGATACTTTCCAAATACATTAAGTATGATTTTTACGTTTTACTTTATCTTTTTAGCGATGTTATTAGGGATTCATGCGATTGGGGATCCATCTCAGGCGGAAATGAATATTCAATATGCGATTGTCAGCTATGTCTTCTGGTTTTTAACGTTAATGGCTCTACAGGATGTTGGGTATGTG
Organism: uncultured Bacillaceae bacterium; assembly: GCA_937983065.1. Lineage (GTDB taxonomy): Bacteria > Bacillota > Bacilli > Bacillales > Alkalibacillaceae > CALKAL01. Next base: position 10,998 of record CALKAL010000114.1, read on the forward strand.
ATCATGCTTGAGGCGACCCGAGGAACTTTAGAACAGCTTTATATGTCGCCAAAAGGAATGTGGAAAATATTATTGTCCCGATTTATCGGAAACTTGTTTTTATATAGTGTCATCCTAACATTCCTATTGTTTTTATCAATGCTTACAGCTGGTCAATGGCTGAATTTAAAGCCAACCATTGTCGTTCCGCTATTATTAATTACGTTAGTGAGCATTGTCGGAGCAGGATATATGATTGCTGGATTATGTGTTATTTTCAAGCAAATCCAATCGTTTTTGCAAATCCTTCAATTTATCCTTATGGGGTTAGTTTTTGTCCCGTTATCTGTTGCACCATTTTTAGTTGCTGCTCCTTTCGTAAAGGGAGTCGATATGATTAGACATGTAATGATAGAGAATTACACTTGGCTAGATTTTGCTTGGACAGATTATGCTATTTTAATTGGTAACTCGGTTGTTTATTTACTAATAGGACTATTCATTTACTTAAAATGTGAAAAAATCGCAATGGAAAGAGGATTGTTGAACCAATATTAATTATAGTAAGACTTTAAATAACGTTACAATATTGTCCCTAAAAAGCTAGCTTACAAAGTTAACTTTTTAGGGATTGTTTATTTTTATAAGGCGAGCCAAAATGCGTTTTTTTAAATGACATAAACAGATGCGTTTGCATATATTAAGATTCCTTGTAAGATGGAAAGGGGAGGTGACATCATGCTTCGATCATATCTATTTGTCATGATTGCAGTCGTTATTTATGCAGGTAACTTAATTGTCGGGAAAGCGATTAACGATTTGCCACCGATTACGATTTCATTTTTTCGTACGGCGATTGCTTTTTTAGTCGTTCTCCCCTTTGCTTATAAACAATTTAAAGAACATCATGATGTGTTAAAAAGCAATTGGAAGCCACTATTAGGCATTGGTATAACTGGAATTGCATTATTTAATGTGTTCGTCTATTTATCTTTAAACTTTACGACGACGACGAATGCGGGAATAATGGAAGCGACAACCCCAGTGTTTACGATTATATTAGGTTACATATTTTTAAGTGAACGGCTAAAGAAAATGCAATTATTCGGTGTTTTTATTTCTTTAATCGGCGCCATTTGGGTCCTTACAAACGGTAATTTGGAGTCATTATTTTCTTTAAATTATAATATCGGGGATTTATTTATGATTGTCGCTGTTATTATTTGGTCGATTTTTTCGATTCTCGTCAAACTACACAATCATAAATATCCTGTGCTAGGTGGCTTATTGGTTATGCTCGGGTTTGGGTTAGTCATTCTTATACCGCTCGTTATTGGGGAATGGTTAGTTCTTGGCTTCCCAAGTGGACTTGCAGATTTTAATTTGTGGTTAGGACTTATTTATTTAGGTATTTTCCCATCTTTTATTGCTTTAATGTTATGGAATAAAAGTGTATCAGATTTAGGGCCGTCATTATCTAGCGTATTTTTAAACTTTCTTCCTTTCTTTACGGCGATCGGTGCGATTGTGTTTTTAGATGAAAGTTTAGTAATGGCACAAATACTTGGAGGATTGATTGTTATTTTCGGAGTTTTATTAGTCAATATCGATTTTAAAAAATGGTTCAATCGAAGGAATTTGAAGCAAGAAAATAAGTCGGCCTAATTAAATAAGCCTCAAAAGCCATTCTAATGAATTCGCTTTTGAGGCTTGATTTTTAATAATTATTTATTAGCTTTCTCTAGCTTATGAATCATTTGTAATGACTTGCCTGTTCCAATGGCGACACATTCGATTGGATTTTCAGCAATATGAACAGGGACATCGAGTTCATCGGAAAGCCATTGTTTCATACCTTTCAAAGAGGCGCCTCCACCAGTTAGCATAATTCCGTGATCGACAATATCTCCACTTAATTCAGGCGGACAGCTTTCTAAAGTCGAGCGGATAGCTTCAAGAATATGTTCCAATGGCTCCCGTAACGCTTTTTGGATTTCTGTTGATTCAAGCGTAACTGTTTTCGGTAAACCCGTTACTAAATCTCGCCCACGAACATCGTATTCAATAAGTTCGTGTTCAACTGGAGCGTATCCGATTTCAATTTTTATATTTTCTGCCGTTCTTTCCCCGATTAAGACGTTATATTTTTTCCGAACATGTTGGATAATGGCCGAATCGAAATGGTCACCACCTGTTCGAATTGATTTAGCCGAAACGATACCGCCAAAGGAAATAATAGCGACTTCACTCGTACCACCACCGATATCAACGACGACGTTTGCTACAGGTTCATCAACAGGAAGTCCTGCACCAATTGCAGCTGCCAGTGGTTCTTCAATAATATGAACATTTTTAGCACCGTACTCTTTAATTGCATTTTCTATCGCGCGGCGTTCAACAGACGTTGAGCCAGTTGGAGCACAGACGACAACATTCGGTTTTCTTAATGACGTACCGAGTCGTTTACTCACTTTTTTCAACATCGTACTTAACATTTGCGCAGTTACTTCATAATCTGCAATGACGCCGTTTTTTAACGGACGAATTGATTCTATATTTGCAGGTGTCTTCCCGATCATTTCCTTCGCTTCATTACCGACTGCTAAAACTTTTCTCGTTTTTGCATCAACCGCAACAACAGACGGTTCATTATAAACAATTCCTTTACTTTTACTGTAAATAAGTAGATTCGCTGTTCCTAGGTCAATTCCAATATCTACACTCGAAAACATAAGATGCCTCCATATCTCGTCAAATTTCTCCCATAAGTCATTTTATCACTTATTATTGACGAATGGGATTAAAAATATATAACAAAAAAGTAACAGAGATCGTCCCACTGTAAAATAAGTAGCACATATTCCCTTTTAAATTTGCTAGATTTCTCGATTCGTGATTTGTATAAGCTCATTTTTTGCAAGATATCTGCAGAAAATATCAACACTAATTATTTTACAACTACACAATGTTTTTTTCATCTCATATCATTTTCCGTTATAATAAAAGTTAAGCGAAGGATGATGAAAATGACTTACTTAAATATTGATGAAGTGAAAAAACGGCTTAATCGATTATCAAGTTATGAGCTTGATTCAAATAAATATTTTGACATCGTTGATGAGGAAATGAATCGGACTTTACCTAATAAAGAGCGACTTGCGCATGTTTATAAAAATTTACTAGAGCAAGTATCTGAAGAAATAAACTCCATCGATAAACATATTAATTTAACACCAAGTTGCAGGCTAGGGTGTGCTTTTTGTTGTTATTTTCCTATTATCATAACCCGTTTAGAAGCTAATATGATTATTTATTCAATTGAAACAATGAATGAAAAGCGTCGGCATGAAGTTATTAATCATTTGCAAAATTATTTTGCAAACAATGAAGAGTTATATAATGATGCTACTGCTATAAATCTTTATTCTGAAGATGTCAAATTAGCTTACATCCAAAAACAACTACCATGTCCAATGTTAGATACTGAAACGAATCGGTGTATTGCTTATGAAGTTAGACCTCTTCCGTGTCGGACATATGTAAACTATACAGATCCAGCAGTTTGTGAAGAAAATTTTATGCCAGAAGAAGCAGTTAGTTATGAATTTTTGTACGAAGAGTATATGGGTGCTCTAAATGAAGCAGCGCAAATAGTATATGAATCTGATGATGCTTCATTTTTAAATTACCCGACAGATATTTATGAAGTCAATTATTTACCTGTTTTTTTAAAAGAATGGATTGATAATAAAAGCTCCCCTTAAGTTTAAGGAGAGCTTTTATTTATTATGATTGTGCTAATGTCCGTGTTAATACAAGTCGGTCATCGTCAACTGGCTTTTCCGCGACATCGGTTAACCAAACAGCTTTCATTCCTAGTTGCAATGCTGGTGCGATTTCATTCATATAATTGTCACCGACTGAAACAGCATCTTCAGGATTAATTTCATATTTATCTAATACGTGCTGAAAATATTTTTTCGTCATAACAGGCTTTAATGCGGATGGGATGAATTCGTGAAAACAATGATCAATTTCTAAAAACTTTAATAATCGTTTTGCATCTTCTTCATCACTGTTTGTACAGACGACTAACGTTTTTTCCTTTTTTAACTCTTCTAAATATTCTTTTAGACCTGGAGTCTGATTCAAATATCCGTCCTGTTCGGCCATCTGTATTTTCGTTAAATTGTATGACTCTTGAATGTCATCAACAGTTAATCCGAAATGGCGCGCAATCGCATAAGGTGGCCACCATCCATCGCCGATTGGAACCCAATTAATAAAATCAAAGTCTTGAGCACTCATTTCAGAAGGAGCATCTTCAACGTCCACAATTTCATCGTTCCAATTTCTAGCTTCGATTAACTTTTCTTCAAAAGGATCCCAACTCCAAAACAAGTCGCGTTCTCCATCGTAAATTTTACCGATTTGAAGTGGATGTTCCCCTTCAAGCACACGTTTGTACACTTCTTGAAATTGCTTCTGTTTGTCTTCTGGTAATTTTTCTAACAAATTGTTCGTATGTAACTTAAAATGTTCATTACCCTCATATAATGTACCATCCATGTCAAAAATAATGATTTTGGCATCACTTAAAGTTTGCTTATACATTATTCCAACCCCTTCTTGTTAATCCAATTACAGTGTATCATATTATGTCAAATATTTTCATTAAGTTATGTATACTGTCTTTTCGACAAGTTTTTTTGTAAAATGATGATAGATAAAGATAAAAGTGAGAGGGAAATACGATGCGTACAATACTAGCGTTAATTTATGGTGTCTCATATGTCTTATATTCAATTCCTTTTCTAATAAAAGCGAAAAAAGTTAACCGTAACGAACTATCAAGAAAAGAGTACAATGAAATCGTACATAAAATTCCGAAAAAATTTGGACGAAACTTCCTAAAAATGTGTGGATGTGAAGTAATCGTTAACGGAGAAGAGAAATTACCTGAAACTCCTTATTTAATCGTCGGAAACCATCCTTCAGATATCGATATTTTCGTTTATTTAGGTTATATAAAAGAGCCTTTCGGTTTCGTATCTAAAATTGAAGTGAAAAAAATACCGATAGTTCGCTCGTGGATGAAAGTGATGGATTGTCTCTTTCTAGATCGGGATGATCGAAGACAGTCGGTTAAAACGTTTAGACAAGGGATACAATTATTAAAAGAAGGGCATCCCATTGCCATTTACCCAGAAGGAACGCGTTCTTTAGGTAGGGAGATGCTACCTTTTAAAAGTGGTAGTTTTTCTTTAGCTAAAAAAGCGAATGTTCCTGTTATTCCAGTGATGGTTGATGGCACGTATGACACCTTTGAAAAAAATAAATTTTATATTAAACCGACGACGATTTATTTAACTTATTGTGATCCGATTTATCCAGATGATTATGAAAATATGTCATTAAACGATTTAGCAACAGAAACTCAAGGTAGAATTCAACAAGCTATCGATGAAGTGAAACGGGATGAATAGGAAGGAGGTTATTTCATTTGTGCGGACGATTTACATTCGTCGTTAATTTAGACGACGTGATAGAACAATATGAATTAAATTCCGTCATTGATTTTCCGACAAGATATAATATTGCCCCAACACAAGATGTCTTCGTTGTGATTAATGATGGGAAAGAGAATCGAGCGGGAACGATGTCTTGGGGACTTATTCCTTCATGGGCAAAGGATAAGTCGATGCGAAGTAAAATGATTAATGCACGCATAGAGACGGCCGATGAGAAGCCGAGTTTTAAGCGACTGATGGAAAGAAGACGGTGCCTCATTTTAGCTGATAGTTTTTATGAGTGGAAACCAAGTGAATCTGGAAAGCAGCCTGTTAGAATTTCGATTAAAGACCGAGATGTTTTCGCATTTGCGGGTTTATGGGATCGTTGGGTCAATGACGGTGAGGAGATTGTAACATGCACGATTTTAACGAAGGATGCGAATGAAGACTTAAAGGATATCCATCATCGTATGCCCGTTATTTTACCGAAAGAAAGCGAGCAAGAATGGATCGCTCATGAAATTAAACATCCGACAGAAATGAAAGAGTGGATTTTACAGCTTGAAGATGAACCCTTTGAATATTATGAAGTTGATACATATGTGAACAACTCACGTCATGATGATGAAAATTGTATTCAACGACTTGCTTAATATAAAAGAGGCTGAGACAAAAGGGTTTTGAATTAAATAAAACACGAATGTTGTATGAGCGCATACCCGCTCTGGAAATATACTCCGCTTTTACCCACAGGGCACAAGCTCGACATCTGCGAAATCCTTCGCAGTGTCTCCTACGCCGGGGGAGCTGGTGAGCCTCCGCAGCACAAGGACGTGCAAGTGTCGATGACGTCACAGGACGTGACGTTTGTCATCGACCTCGTGCATTAGCACTGCGGGGTCTCACCTAGGCTCTTCCTCCC
>CALKAL010000115.1 GCA_937983065.1 uncultured Bacillaceae bacterium
TGAAGCACGTCATTAAAAACTGTCTGACGTTCAGGTTCATTTAATAATTCATGATACAATTGTTCCCACATTTTAAACGATTTATCTTTTATATTTAAACTGTCATACCAGCTTTGAACGGCATTTTTATCAACTAGCTTATCTTCCCCCGCCTGAATGATATAAGTTGGGATATTGGCATAGTCATCAATAGATAAAAATGCTTGTTTAATCGCTTTTTCAAACTCATGATACCACCGGACAGTCACTTTTTTTAAATAAAGCGGATCTTGTGAGTCTCTTTGATGAAACATTTCATTTGTCGTTGCCATATGACTATTTACCCCTGTAGGAAATTTCATCTGTGGGAAAGTGATGTTTAAAGCTTTTGATAATGTGAAAAGAGGTTTTGGAAGTCCAGTAAGTAAGCCTAGAGCAGGTGATGACAAAATGACCCCAGTGACTTCTTTATCCATTTGTTGTAGTAAACGAATCGTAATTAAACCACCCATACTATGGCCAAAAAGGAATGTCGGAACATTGAATGTCGCCGCTTCATCAACCCATGTTGAAACAGTATTAATGTAATGTTGAAAATGATGAATATGACCTCTTTTTCCTTCTGATGTCCCATGTCCAGGTAAGTCCCCATAAATAACGTGGAAATGATGCTCATTAAATTGTTCAATAAGCCAATCATATCGACCCGAATGTTCAAAGGCACCGTGGGTCAGAACGATAATTGCTCTTCCATCCTTCACTAAGCTTTTTTTTACTCAAACCGCTCCTAACTGACAGCCGTTTAATATTTGTTATAATAATTCTAGCATATAAATCAAAAGGAGGAACAACATGAGACTTCCATATAAAGGAGTTTATCCGAAAATTGATGATACGGTATACGTTGCAGACGATGTCGTCATATCCGGTGATGTTGAAGTCGGAGAATATAGTAGCATTTGGTTTAAAACGGTTATTCGTGGTGATGTCTCACCTACAATTATTGGGAAAAACGTGAACATTCAAGATCAATGTATGCTTCATCAAAGCCCAGAGCAACCATTAATTATTGAAGATGGAGTATCGGTCGGTCATCAAGTATTACTACATTCTTGTAAAATAAGAAAAAATGCTTTGATTGGAATGGGCTCGATGATCATGGACGGAGCAGAAATTGGTGAGAACGCCTATATCGGTGCTGGAAGTCTAGTGACGAAGGATAAAAAAATTCCACCTAATACGTTAGCTTTCGGCAGGCCAGCTAAAGTTATTCGTGAATTAACCGATGAAGATATTAAAGAGATGAATCGAATTAGAGAGAGTTATGTCAAAAAGGGTCAGTATTATAAAAACATATAATACTTTTTAGGAGGCTTTCGGGGAATGTCTTACTTCATCGTTATATTCAGTTTGTTTTTTGCGGTTATATTATTTGTTTATGCCAAAAAAGGACGGGCATTTAAGCGGACAAGCTTACTGTTCGCCCAATTATTTCTCGTTTGTTCTCTCTCATTATCCATAATTTTAATAGGTAAAAATAAAGATGATATAACTAATTGGTTTCGGGAAAACATCCAGCTAACGGATGAAAAGTCATCGATTATTTACGCCGAAGAAAATGAGGTAATAACGACCTTTAACCAACCAGCTTTATATGAAGATTTTGTCATAGCCGATCAAGTTTTAATCGATGCCCCTCATATTCAACAAATGCCAGAATTACCTCGAGGCTGTGAAGTGACGACGTTAGCCATGTTATTAAATTATCACGATGTTGATGCGGATAAAATGACATTGGCAGAGGAAGTTAAAAAAGATAATACACCGTATGAAATTAAGGACGGGGAAATTCATTTTGGTAACCCGTATGACGGTTTTGTCGGGGATATGTATTCGTTTAGTAACCCAGGCTTAGGTGTTTACCACGGACCTATTGCTGAATTAGCTAAAAACTATGTCGGTGACCGGGTTGTTGATTTAACAGGTCATTCGTTTGAAACGGTTTTAGCCTTTTTAAACAGAGAAGAGCCTGTTTTTGTCATCATTAATGCCGCATATCAACCTTTACCAGAGTCATCCTTTGAAACATGGCTCACACCGAGTGGAGAAATAGATATTACTTATCGTCAACACGCAGCCTTAGTTGTAGGATACGATGATGAATATATTTATTATAATGATCCGTTACAATATGAATTAAAAAAAGCACCGAAAGATGAATTTATCGGTGCTTGGGAACAGATGGGTAAGCAAGCTGTTACGATTCTGAAGGAGTCGTAAGCTTGCTTTTTATTTCGCCTTGTTCTTTCAATGCTTCAATGTCGAAAATTCGCTCGACATAAATTTGATGCCATAACATAAACATGAGGACCGTCCATATTTTCCGACTATAATCATGTTTCCCTTCTTTATGCTTGTCTAACAGCTCGAAAATAACACTTTTATGAAGCAAATGATCTGTGTCACTGCTTTCAATTAAATTTTTCGCCCAGTCATACAACTCATCCCGTAACCAGTGGCGAATCGGTACAGGAAACCCTAATTTCTTTCGATTAAGAACATGCTCTGGAATAATCGACGCCATCGCTTCTCGCAAAATCGATTTCGTCGTGTTATTCGCTATTTTATATTCGACGGGAATTTCGCTTGCGATTTTCATCACTTCGATATCTAAAAATGGCATGCGTACTTCTAAACCGTGTGCCATCGTCATTCGATCCGCCTTTAATAAAATATCGCCCCGCATCCACGTATGAATGTCGATGTATTGCATTTGATGAACTGGATGCGCATCTTTGACCTGTTCAAACAATGGCTTTGTAATATCATGATAAGAAATCGCTTCATTATAATGAAGGAGGAGCTCTTTCTTTTCATCCTCTTCAAACATTTTTGCGTTTCCGATATATCGTTCAGATAAAGGGGTCGTACCTCGCTCGATAAAGCTTTTACCTCTTACTCCTTCAGGCATTACTTTGGAAACCCGATGCAGCAAATCTTTCGCTGGCTTCGGAATCGAGTCAAACACTTTTAACGAATCAGGCTCACGATATATATTGTAACCCCCGAATAACTCATCGGATCCCTCACCCGACAATGCAACATCTACATATTTACTTGCCTCTCGACCGAGAAAATATAAAGGAACACATGACGGATCAGCTAATGGATCATCATTATGCCACATAATAAGCGGCAATTTTTGAACGTATTCTTCTGGTGTAATGACGTAAGAAATATTTTCAACGCCGAGTTTATCGGCACTTTCTTTCGCAACATCAATTTCTGAAAAACCTTCCCGTTCAAAACCGACAGAAAACGTTTTTAAATCGGGCTTCAATTCTTTTGCGATCGCCACGATAATCGTTGAGTCTATTCCCCCTGAAAGAAATGAGCCAATTGATAATTCATGACGCATCTGTTTTTCAACGGAATCATATAAAACATTACGGATATCTTCCATGACCTTTGTTTTATCGGATTGACTCGGATTGAACTGAGCGTGAAAATAACGGACGAACGTCGGATCTTCACCAGGCTTCATATAAAAATAATGACCTGGAGCGACCTTTTCAATTCCTTTCGTTAATGTCATCGGATCTGGAACGAATTGAAAGCTTAAATAATGGTGTAAGCTTGTCTCATCAACCTCTTCTTTATCTAAAAGAATGCCAATACTTTTCTTTTCTGATGCAAAATAAATGCCTTCTTCCTGTTGGCTGTAAAATAGAGGTTTAATTCCGAAATGGTCTCGTGCACCGTACAAAGTTTTTTCTTCTTTATCCCAAATTAATAGGGCAAACATTCCCCGTAACTGTTTAAATGCTTCTTCACGATCTTTTTTAAACATCGCTAAAATGACTTCCGCTTCTGAATCCGTCTCTGATTCGAACGTATACCCATCTTCCACTAACTCATTTTTTAATTCGATATGATTATATATTTTACCGTTAAAAACGATCCAATATTTCTCATCATCGTACGATACAGGTTGGTTTTCATTTTCACTTGCCCCGCGAAAACCGAATGAGACATATTCGTCAAAATAATATTCCTCAACATTCGGACCACGATGGCGAATTTGATCGTTTTGCTGTTTAAATAGCGCCTTGTCTTCTTCACTTATTTCTTTTTGTTGATGCTTAATGATACCGATAAAACCACCCATAGCTATGCCTCATTTCTATTGTAGATTGAACATATAGAGTATAACATAATAATTATTTTTAATGCGAATACTATTTTCTATTTAAAGTAAATTATTATTCCAATTTTTAACTGAAGAAGGAGGTGACGTTCGGGGACTAATTTGATAAACGGGAGGAGATGGATATTTATCTGTCATTGAGGCTGGATATTGGCAATTGGGAGCTAGAGATTGACGGTCGCACTCGTTATCGACCGTCACATCCGGTTATCGACCGTCGCACACGGTTATCGACCGTCGCACCACGTTATCGACCGTCGACACCTTTACTCCGACCGTTAACACCTT
>CALKAL010000116.1 GCA_937983065.1 uncultured Bacillaceae bacterium
CTAAATATTTTTAGTTATGTCCCCTCCCTTTTATGGAAGGTTAGATTTTTACATACTTCACTGAAGCCATGTATGTTGTTTTATTATATTAAATTGCGTACATACCGAGAACTTTTTGCGTTTCTTCGTTTCACTAATAGGAGCTGTCAATCTATCTTTCGAAATGGGATTGGTTGTAAATATATTGATATGTTCGTTTCGTAACATTAATCATCTCCGTGGTCCAATACTCTTTTTCTATCTTTTTTCAAAGAAACATGACAATTCATCCTTGCAAATGAAAAATAAATATGGTATTTTACTATTGTGAACTAGGTGACTGTTTTGTTCATTTAGTCATTTTGTTATGAATGGAGGGTAATCATGGCGATCGACCGAAGGCAGGAAATATTAAAAGCAGCAACAAAATCTTTCTCTTTATTTGGCTATAAGGCAACAACAATGGAACAAGTTGCAAAACTAGCCAATGTTGGAAAAGGCACAATTTACACATTCTTTAAAAATAAAGAAGAATTATTTGATGAAATTATCACAAAATTAATTTCTGATATGGAAGAGGCTGCAACAAAAGCGATTGATGAAAACAAATCATTTCGAGAAAATCTACACCAAGCATTATACAAAATGTTAGAATTTCGTCTTGAACATCAATTAACGATTAAACTTTTTCAAGAAGGACGTGATATTGGCACCCCAGTCGTTCAGGAAGTAATGCAAAAACTAGAACAGTCTATTCTATTATTTATTCAGGAAAAAATTAAACGTGCCATTCAAAAAGGTGAGATTAAACAATGCGATCCTGAAATTACCGCATTTATAATACTGAAATTGTATGTAGCACTCATTTTTGATTGGGAAAAACATCGAAAGCCACTTGATAAAGCTGAGATTGCAAATTTATTAGAGCTTTACATTTTTCATGGATTATCTAATAAGAGGTAGTCCATCATTTATACTCTGAATTGACCAACTGGTTATAATGGTCAGGAGTTTTCGGGAGGGAATTATGTTTAAATCAATATTTAGCAAAGAATCATTAGCCATCTTTCATGACAAAAAATTATTAATTGCAATTACAGCCGTTATTTTTGTGCCTACCCTTTATGCTGGTATGTTTTTATGGGCTTTTTGGGATCCGTATGAGCACTTAGAAGACCTACCTGTTGCGATTGTTAATGAAGACGAAGGATACGAGTTTGAAGGAGAGTATTTAACACTTGGGGATGAACTAGTCGATAATTTAAAAGAAGAAGAAGAATTTGACTTTCATTTTGTCGACAAAGAGACTGGATATCAAGGTTTAAACGACCAAGATTATTATATTTTAATTGAAATTCCTGAAA
>CALKAL010000117.1 GCA_937983065.1 uncultured Bacillaceae bacterium
CTCTTTTTATTCAACATATATTTTAAAACTTCCATGATCAATTCGGCCGAATAATGAATGATCACCTTGGCCAATTGAGCCTCTTACTTTTCTTTTCGATTTTTCATCAAAATCTAATGGTAAATCAACTTTTAAAGAGCCGTTATTTATATTTAAATCAACATCTAAATTTGTTGGTTCTTCTTTTAATATAAATTCAAATCGACCAGCATCCGCAACAAATCGCATGTTTTGGCTAATTTCACTTAACTTGGCGACCATCTTTGCTGCATTTAATGTCAGATCAAAATTACCGACTACTTCATTCATATTAACTTTTCCAACGGTTACTTCCATATCAATACTATCTGCGGCAACATCATTTAAGTTAACGTAACCGACATTTGCTTCAATATCCAATTTAACTAATTGTACGTCGTTGATAGAAACCTTTCCCGCATTCGATTCAATCGATATATTTTCAAACTGTTTATTAGGAATTAAAACATTAACGTCGACATCGTTCAATATTGACGTCAAAGTCATAGCCTTATTTTGCTTTAATTCAATATGTAGCACATCTCCAATTTTGTCCATCGTCAAATCATAATCATTATTTGTTAATTCAAAAATTTTTGCTTCATATTCAACTTTTATCTGTTCGCCTTCAGTCGGTTCAATATTTAATTGAGCACCACTCAATTCAATGTTTATAACATTAATATCCTTTGCATCTACTTGATCACTTATTTCAAATACTTCATATTCCCCGAAAATTTCATCTGTTATATCATTTCCGTAAACTGAATACGTATATACCATTCCTAAAAGACCAATTACAAGCCCAATTAGTGAAAGCTTTACGATTCTCCTCATACGACGTTTTCCCCTTTAATGATCCGTTTATTAAACTGGATATATTTTATTAACAAACGCTTCAACCATGAGCCTAATTTAGCCGATCCAGTAAATATTAACGTCCCTAAGCTCGCTAGAAAAAGAGTGATGAAAAAAAGTACAATCGGATTACTTGATGAGAAGAAAATCATACGAACAAATAAGACGATTGGCGCTGCGATTAAAGAAAATCCAATCGCATACAAAGCAATGAGAGTCGCAGCAATAGCTATCGACGGACCTAAGACGAACATCCCATTTAAAACGATGACTAAAATAATTTTAAAATTAAAGGTGAGTTTTTCATTGCTCATCGGTGTCTTATTTATAGTAGTCTGGTCGCTCGTAATATATTTATCAACGAGCTCCTCTGATTTACCTAAATCATGAATAATGAAGCTTTCAGATTTTCCTTCCTTTGCTCCTTTTTCAAACCGTCGTAAAACGTCGTACATAATATCTTCTCGAGCTTTGCGAGGTAAATATTGTAACTGTTCATTTAGTTGTTCCAAATATTGTTGTTTGTTCATCGTCCGATTCCCCGTTCTTTTTTTCTACTTTAAACTTTTATTGTGAATAATTCAAATCGAATTTAAGCAAGTTAATAAGTGACTGAATGAAAGGAGGAAAATATAATGCAACAACAGCAAAATCCGAATCAATCATTTACTTCTTCAACGAGTATGCCTGCCGAGCAAAGTCATGCTGCCCATGAACTTTTTGATGCTCATGAGACGCTTTCTGGTTTTATCGGGGCGATTGAGCATTACAAAATGTACGAATCGCAAATTCAATCGCAACAGCTCAAAAACATTTGGCAAAATCAATTTAATTATTTATGCCAAACGTATAACACGATTGTCGATGCGTATCAAACAGGGAAGCGCCCAGCTCAACCGACAACGACTTATAATATGCAGTTGAGTAATAACGTCACTTACGGTGTATCTCAAGGGCAACCGAAGCAGCCTACGCTTAATCCACAACAATTAAGTGACCAACATTTCTCAAGCTACATGATGGGTCATTTAAAAGCTTGTGCCACATCTTGTACAACGGCCGCTTTAGAAGCGACTAACCCTGTTTTACGTCGGGTATTACAAGACAGTGTCCCTAACATTTGTGAAATGGCTTATGAAATCTTCTTGTATCAAAATGAAAATGGGTATTATCAAGTCCCACAATTTGATCAACAAACCCAACAATGGATTACAAATATGTATACACAAATGAGCCCACCTTCACAGCAACAACATTAATGATGAAAAAAAGAGGACGCCTTTTAAGACGTCCTCTCCATCATTTAATACCAACTATGTCGAGTCCTAGCTCGTTTAAATAGGCGAGGATTTCTGGAAGTGCTTCAAGCGTATATTTATTTTCATGTAAAATATAAATACCACCAGATGGGTCGACATCAAAAAAATAATTTAGGATGTCATCTTTACTTCTTGCTTCCCAGTCACGGGGATCACGATTCCACATGACAGTTTTAATATTATTTTCACTTAATAAAAGCTTATTATTGCTAGAAATCGCTCCATAAGGTGGACGGAATAAATTGATCGTCTCCCCCGTTAATTCCTCTAACTGTTGAATCGAATCAAATATTTCACGATCCAACGCAGCACCACTTAATTTCGTAATATTTTTATGGCTATTCGTATGACTAGCTATTAGATGACCTTGTTCAGATGTATAAACCACTTCATCTGTATATTTATTCACATGATCGCCTACAAAAAAGAATGTAGCAGGTGCGTCGTATTCGTTTAATAAATCAACAATTTGTTTCGTATAAACAGACGGACCATCATCAAACGTTAGTGCGACATAGCCTTCTGGTAAACTATAGGCCACATCATCGACTTCGTAAAACATCGCTTCACTTTCTACTGAGGAAGAGTCCGTTTCATCGTTTTCCGTTGTGTCATTCTCTTCATCTTCGCTATTTGACTCCGCTAAAGATTCCCCCGAGTTTTCCTGGGACAATTCTTCATCGGAAAGACCTGCTTCTTCATTATTTTCAGATGGTCTTTCACCATCATTAGAATCTGTATCCTCATTATTCCCTGATGGCGCTAACAATTCAGTACCTTGTCCAATTTCAAGCTTCTCAGATTCATTAGCGAAAAAATAATCTCCTGAAAAAATAACAATCGCAATAATGGCAACAGCAGCTATTAAACTATTTTTTAATCGGTTTAAATAAATCCTTCTCTTCTTATTACGCGTTATTACTTCTACATTTGACTGTTGAGAAGATGATTTGTCCTCTTCGATTAACAGAGATTGATCCTGCTTGTCCTTCGTTTTATGTATGTCATCATTTTCTTCTATTCTAAGTTCATTCGTATCCTCAAAATCTGAAGCAAATACTTCTGTTAACTCTTGTTTTGCTGCAATTTTAGATGGTGCTTCTATTTCATTATTTAAATGCACTTGCTCATTTGCTTCTTCTATTTTATCTTCATGAGCTGGCTTTTCTTTTGTAACAGTTGTATTGTTTGCGCTGTCAGCTAAAGCTTGGTTTTCCAAATCACTTTTTAGCTGTATGCCAGCTATTTCATTTATCGCCTCAAAGGATGGGGCTTTTCGAATCGCTTCCAACAATTGAACGTACGATTCATCACAATTAAAATTAATTTGATGCTTGTCCTTTTCATTGATTAAAGTCATTGAACTAACATAGGAATCGTTAAATGGATCACGTTTAGTTATGAAAGATAATCGGCATAAATAATCGATTTCTCCATTTAAAGATTGACGAATTGATTGATATGTCCAATCACTTATACTTATCGTGTAATCGTAAGACTCGGTCCCGATCGTTAAACGGACGGTTAATTGATTTTCAGCATAATCAACTAATTGTAATAGCTTCAAAGTATATTGGCTCATATCAATCCTCATTTCTACAAATAGTTCCTTATAAAAATAATGAAGCCGACCAAGCCGACTTCATTGATAGACTTATTCTTTTGCTGACTCTCCACTGTCGTTTTGCTTAGCATCCTCTAACCGAGCTTCTTCGGTTGCTTTCGGTTGTTGCTCCTGCATTTTGTTTAACATTTCTTTTTCTAGTTGTGCATCATTTGGCGCCGTTTTCTCTTGTTGACTATCATTCGCTTTAGCTTGTACATCTTCTTCTAAATCATATGCTTTGAAAGAGGAATTCATGCGGTTATTAAAGTCTTTAAACATACCGAGTAAATAAGAGTTTTCTTCCCGCATTTTATAATAGTTTTTCTGTAAGTTATCATTTTTAATTTCAAGCTCGCGAATTTTGTCCTCAAGCTTCTGCACTTTACCTACATTTTCAATTTGTAAAAATTCATAGGATTCATTAAGCTTGTTGTAGCGCTCTTGTTCAATATCAACTTGGTTTTTTAACTCATCTATTTCATAATTAAGACGCGTTTGCATATCTTGATAGTCTTCCATGAGCTGATCGTAATTCATATTACGACTCGCGATTTGTTCTTCAAGTCTAGCAATTTCTGTATCCTTTAAAGCAATTGCCTGCTCAAGCTGATTTTTCTCCTGAACTAAGCCAGTAATATGGTCATCACTATGCTTCATTCGCTCTTTTAAATCTTCTAAAGACTGTGTTAAAAGATCGCGATCATTTAACATTTGATCGACAGCTACTAATAAATCAAGCGCAATCTTATCTTTTTTTCGGTTATCTTTCGGAGTTGTTACAGGCATTTGTTCCTGGGAATCAGATCTCATAGACGAACTTTTTTCCCGTTCAAAAATTTTCGCAGGTTGAAACTTACTGAATTGCTGTTCCTCTTTTTCAACCGTGCCATCCGAAGTCGCAAATGCTGGCTCATTACGCTTTACCGAAATGTTATCTGTTAAATTTTTAAAAAATTGACGTAAATCCATTCTTATCTCACTCCAGTGAAAAGTACCGAACTAAGTAATTATATATTACTACTATAAAACTACCATTAATTCGACATTTTCGCAATCTATTTCGCTATTTTTGTCTATTAATATACATCATTTTTAACATGTATTTTGACCTTTCACAAAATTTCTACATTTTTTGCTCATTTTAAGATGATGAAATAGTAGTTTAAGACCTGATAAGAATGTGGTGTAATGTACTGGACACGATTAATTATCGCGTGTATTTTTGATATGGTTAACCTTTTATCGTTAGCACCGTTAAGTGAAAAACTAGCATTTTATTGTTTTTTTCTACTATACTTAGATTTTGACCTTTGCCATTTGATTGGGGGGCTGTTCGGTTCTTAAAATGTTAATCATTTCTATAATCATTACTTATATAAATGGGTTAAAATTAATGAGGGGAAAATATATTTTCACAACAAAAGGGGATTCATAAATGCCAAGAAATATTTGGTTATTAGTTATCGCAATGGCTATTAGTACGACTGCCGCTTCGTTTATATGGCCATTAAATACAATTTACATGCATCAAGAGTTAGGAAAATCATTAACTTTCGCTGGAATGATTTTGCTACTAAATCAAGGGGCCGCCATTGTCGGTAATTTAATCGGGGGAAATTTATTTGATAGAATTGGTGGTTATAAAACGATCATAACTGGTGGGGCGTTTACTCTCGTTTCAGCTCTTACATTAACGCAATTCCATTCACTCGTCCCTTATTCGATTATGCTTGTGACGATGGGATTTGGCTCTGGTGTTTTAGTTCCTGCCGTTTTTGCAATGGCCGCTTCTGTCTGGCCAGAAGGTGGAAGAAGGACGTTCAATTCCATTTACGTTGCTCAAAATTTCGGGGTTGCCTTAGGAGCTGCATTAGCTGGGTTTATTGCTGATTTTTCTTTTTCATACATTTTTATTGCCAATGCGAGCTTGTTTGCGATCTTTTACTTAATCGTTATATTTAATTTTAAGAAAATGGAGGCTGACCGCGATCCTCAATCTTATACAACGGTATTAAGTCAAGGCTTACAAATTAAAAACAAATCATCCTTCATTGCATTGATGATTTTAAGTAGTGGTTTTTTAGTCGCCTGGGTTGCTTATTCCCAATGGCAAACGACAATCGCTTCTCACACACAGGATATCGGCATTTCTTTAAATCAATATAGTTTGATTTGGACGGTCAACGGACTATTAATTATTCTCGGTCAACCGTTAATTAAACTTGTTACAAAACTCATTACGAGTACGAAAACCCAAATTGTCGTCGGAAATACGATTTTTATTTTTTCATTTGCTTATCTATTAATTGCCGAAAGCTTTGCCCATTTCGTAACAGGTATGATTATACTAACAATCGGTGAAATGCTCGTTTGGCCAGCTGTTCCGACGATTGCTTCTGAACTCGCGCCTAAAGGAAGACAAGGGTTTTATCAAGGGTTTATCAATAGTACAGGAACCGCGGGAAGGATGCTCGGTCCAGTATACGGTGGACTTATCGCCGACCATTTCGAAATTCAAATATTATTTTTCTCACTTATTTTCTTACTCCTTATCCCGTATATATCAATATGGATTTTAAAAAGATTTGAGAAAAAAGTTGCTCAATCTAATGAAGAAGTAAATGAAGCAACTCAATAGAAGTATTTTTTAAAAATAGACCTGCATTTATCGTCTAACGATAGGTGCAGGTTTTTTTATGTCTTATATATGGTGAGCTTTAATTCGCTAAATGTACGTTAGCCATGTTTAAGTTTCTATAATGGAGAAATGCGCGTGAAAATTTCAATTTGCGAGAAACTTTTCGGATTTGCGCGGAACTTTTTCAATTTACGTGGAACTTTCCAATTTTGTCGCGGAATTCGATATTGCAATTGTAAATTCAGCTTTAAAAATCATCCTTCCAACCTCTTATTATCGACCTTAAACCGTTGATATATAAGGGATTTACAATTTCTTTACTTTATCTTTACACGGGCTTTACAGACATTTTGAACGAGTCGTTTTATGATGAAACTGTAATACAAAACTGAATTCCTTAAGGGGGACTTTTTCATGGAGAAAAAAATCTCAAGAATTTTCATCGCGGCGCTAGCTACTTTTTTATTAGTATTTTTAGCAGCTTGCGGGTCAGACGACAACGAAGAAGAAAGCACTGGATCAGACTCAAATAATGATAACGGTGCAGAGCAAGAAACAGATGACAGCGGCTCAGAGGAAGAAGAAAGTAACGAACCAGAAGAACTTTCAGGTAGTGTTGAAATTGACGGTTCTGGAACGGTCTTTCCACTTATGTCACGTCTTGCAGAAGAATATATGTTAAACGAACAACAACAAGTTTCAGTTGAAGTTGCTCGTGCAGGTACAAGTGCTGGCTTCCAAAAGTTTTTAGTTGAATCAGGTGGAACAGATTTCAACGACGCATCTCGTCACATTAAAGATGAAGAACAAGAACTAGCAGATGAATTAGGAATTGAAGTTAAAGAATTAAAGGTTGCACTAGACGGATTAACATTTGTTATCCACCCAGAAAATGATTGGGCAACTGAGCTTACACCAGAACAACTCGTTGATATTTTCTTAGGTGAATATAACAACTGGTCTGACATTAACTCAGATTGGCCAAGCGAAACAATTAACACTTATGGTCCAAACGAAAACCACGGAACGTACGAGTTTTTCTATGAAAACATTTTAGATAAACAAGATTTAAGAGATGATGTTAATTTACAACAAGAATACTCAACATTAGTTACACTTATTTCTGAAGATGAAAACTCAATTGGTTTCTTCGGATTTGGTTACTACGTGAACAACCAAGACAAATTAACTGCTGTCAATGTTGACTTCGGTGAAGGACCTGTTGAACCTTCTCTAGATACGATTGCTGAAGATGGTCCATATGCTGACTTTACTCGCCCGGTATTCACTTACTTAAACGTCAACAATGCTAAAGAAAAACCACAAGTATTAGACTATGCGATTTACGTCATGGAAACAGCTAATGACTTTGTTGCTGAAACTGGATTTGCACCAATTCCTGAAGAAGAAGCACAAGCATTAATTGATGAACTTGAAGCATTAAGATAAAAATATCTTTCTTATTTCTTAGTAAGATGAGGGCTACAATGCTCTCATCTTTACTGAGGTTTTAGACTGGAAGGAGTGCTCTAAAATGGCATCAAACAGCCATAATGAGGATGTTCGAGTTAGAGATTTAATTACAGAAAAAAGAGCCAAAAAGAGCATCTCTCAAATATTTGAAAAAATAATTCCAATCATTCTTTTTTCTTTTGCACTAATAACTATACTAACGACCATTGGGATTATCTATACATTGCTTGTAGAAACAATTGAATTTTTCAAACGCGTTCCTATCTGGGATTTCTTTACTGGCACGGTCTTAAGGCCTTTAAGTCAAGACCCACAATTTGGTGTATTACCGTTAATTAATGGAACGATTATCTCTTCAGTAATTGCGATGCTCGTAGCTGGACCTATCGGCATTATGGCTGCAATTTATCTTAGTGAATACGCATCAGATAAAATTCGACGGGTATTAAAGCCGATGCTTGAAGTATTAGCAGGTATTCCAACGATCGTTTACGGATTTTTCGCTTTCACGTTCGTTACACCACTTATTCGATCAATTTGGCCAGATG
The DNA here is from genome assembly GCA_937983065.1 of uncultured Bacillaceae bacterium. Lineage (GTDB taxonomy): Bacteria > Bacillota > Bacilli > Bacillales > Alkalibacillaceae > CALKAL01. The sequence goes on from CALKAL010000117.1 coordinate 8,461, forward strand.
TTGAAGCGACTAATATTTTAAGCCCGGGTATTGTCATGGGGATTATGATCATTCCGATGATTGCATCCCTTAGTGAAGATGCGATGAGTTCAGTACCAAACTCCATACGTGATGGAGCTTATGCCCTAGGTGCTACACGATTAGAAACGACATTTAAAGTTGTTATTCCAGCAGCGCTTTCAGGGATTATCGCTTCATTTATACTCGGAATTTCCCGAGCTATCGGTGAAACGATGATTGTAACAATCGCAAGTGGAAGCTCGAAAAACTTCACCTTTGACATTACCGAATCGATGCAAACGATGACCGCTTATATTGTTGAAGTAGCTGGTGGGGATGCGGGTGCTGGTACGACGATTTATTATAGTTTATACGCTGTTGCTATGACATTGTTCGTTTTCACTTTACTAATGAATCTACTTGCTAGATATGTCTCTCGTAAGTTTAGGGAGGAGTATTAATATGAAATTAATGGATCCGAGTAAAATGCAAGCAAGAATGCATCGGAGAATTTACCAAAATAACATATTGAAATATATCTTTTTACTCGCAACACTATTCGGATTAGTCGTATTAGCTACACTCATTATCCGAGTGCTAAATGATGGTTTAGGTTGGATTGACTTTAATTTCCTAACTGGACGCCTCTCTAACGACGCAGAGCGAGCTGGTATTATGGGAGCGATTCTTGGAACTTTTTGGCTTATGGTCGTTGTTGCCCCTGTCACATTAATTGTCGGTATTGGAACAGCGATATTTTTAGAGCTTTATTTGAAAAAAGGGAAAGCCCAATCGTTTATTCAAACGAACATTTCAAATTTAGCTGGTGTGCCTTCAATCGTATACGGAATATTAGGTTTAACGATTTTCGTTCGTTTAATGGATATGGGAAACATCGTCTTAGCTGGTGGACTAACATTATCGCTACTCGTCTTACCAATTATTATCGTAGCTGCCCAAGAAGCCATTCGAGCAGTTCCCAGTTTCTTAACCGAAGCATCATACGGTATGGGTGCAACAAAATGGCAAACGATTAAAAATATTATTTTACCAGCAGCACTTCCAGGTATGTTAACTGGAGCCATACTTGCATTATCCCGCGCGATTGGTGAAACAGCGCCATTAACTGTCATCGGAATTCCAGCTTTAATTATTCCGTTTCCTTCAGGGATTACAGATAAATTTACAGCTTTACCGATGCAAATTTATTACTGGACGCTTGATTCATCCCTCGTTGCAGAATACGCAAACTTAGCTGCCGCAACGATTGTCGTTTTACTTTTACTATTATTCATACTAAATTCAACAGCTATATTTATTCGCAACAAGTTTCAACAGCGTTATTAATCCAATTTAGGAGTGAACATTATGAGTATTTCATTCGTAACAGAGACACCGAAAAAAGAACTACCATCGATTCATGAAGCTAATAAGCAGTCTAATCAGGTCGTCTTTGATACAAAACAACTCAACTTATGGTACGGGGATACCCATGCTTTAAAAGAAGTCGACCTTTTGATATATGAAAAAGAAATCACAGCTATTATCGGGCCTTCTGGATGTGGTAAATCGACTTATTTAAAAACGTTAAATCGAATGGTAGAGCTTGTACCAACTGTGAAAATTTCAGGTAATATCACTTACAAAAATAAAGATATTTTAGATCGATCATTTAAAGTGGAAGAATTACGTACCCTTGTCGGAATGGTTTTTCAAAAGCCGAACCCTTTTCCGAAATCAATCTATGACAACGTCGCATACGGTGCAAAAATTCACGGCATTCGTAATAAGAAAATTTTAGACGAAATCGTTGAAAGAAGTCTTAAAGGTGCCGCTCTTTGGGATGAAGTGAAGGACCGCCTTAAAGAAAATGCTTATGGTTTATCAGGTGGTCAGCAGCAACGTCTCTGTATCGCAAGAACATTAGCGATTGAGCCTGATGTGATTTTAATGGATGAGCCAACATCTGCCCTTGACCCAATTTCAACATCGAAAATTGAAGAGCTCATTCAGACATTAAAAAAAGATTATAGTATTATCATCGTCACCCACAATATGCAACAAGCAGCACGTATTTCAGATCGAACAGCATTTTTCTTAAATGGTGAAGTCGTTGAATACGATAAAACTGAAAAATTATTTTCTAATCCGAATGATAAGAGAACAGAAGATTATATTACTGGACGTTTCGGTTAATGAGAGGAGAGCTTGATTGTGGCCCGTGAAAATTTTGAAGAGAAGTTATTACAATTGAAAAATCAAGTGTTATTAATGAGTGAAATGGCTAAAATTGCATTGACTCAAGCGGTTCATGCATTAGACAAACAAGATGAAATTCAAGCTCAAACGATCATTGAACAAGACCAACAAATTAACGATCTTGAAGACGAGATTAACAATTATGCCATTTGGTTAATTGCTAAAGAACAACCTGTAGCAAAGGATTTAAGACATTTAGTCACAACTTTAAAAGTAACAAATGACATTGAAAGAATCGGTGATTTAGCCGTTAACATAGCAAAAGCAGTTCAGACAATAGGTAATGAAACGGTTCATGTCGAGAAAAAAGCTATCATTCATATGGCAGAAACCGTTGAAAAAATGATTGATGTCGTCATTGAAGCATTTTTCCATGAAGATATCGATAAAGCATTAACTGTTGCAGAAATGGACGATAAAGTTGACAAACAATACGCTGAAACAGTCACAGAAATGCTTCATTATATGGCGGATAATCGTAACGAAATAAACGCGATTACGCAACTTGCATTTGTCAGCCGCTATTTAGAAAGAGTCGCTGACCATGTGACGAACATCTCTGAAAGCATTATTTACTTAGTAAAAGGAAAGTATGTTGATCTAAATTAAAATGTCCGACGCAGAAATACGGCGTAGGACTTGATGACAGCGACTGCGCGCCTAATGATGTACGCGCAACTATCGTTAGGCGTTTATAACTGGATGCATCATGCATTCGCCCGTCAAATTTAAACTTGATTACCCCCTAATCTTTTATATATATAATTCCCCCCACTTTGCGGCTTGACAATTGGTCAGGCCGCAATTAATTTTCACAATAATTTCGCTCGGCTCGATGACAGCTTTTCAACAGTTTCGACATCTGTTTTCGTTTTTAAATTAAATTCCTTCGTATACATTTCAGGCCCTTTTCCTGTAATGACGACCCAATCGCCTGCACTTGCGAGGGAAATTGCTTTTTGAATGGCTAACGTTCGATCTGTTATTATTTCACCTTTCCCTTTTCCAAACGTTTCGTAAAAATAGATGAGTTCTTCCTCCATCTCTTCATCAGATACATTATTCAAATCATCAAAAGTTAAAATATAATAATCACTGATTGATACGCTATTATTGATCATCGCTTCTCTTTTCTTTTTATCACGATTACCCCGAAAACCGAACACATGGAAAATCCGTTTTGCCCCGCACTCGCGAATCGCATTTAAGCAATAATAAAACCCTTTAGCCGTATGCGCGTAATCAACAACGACAGTCACATCACCATGCAACTGGAAAAGTTCAAATCGACCAGGAATTCTTTTTAAATTTTTTAATGCATGCAAAGTTTTTTCCCACTCTAAATTCATTAAAAAAGCAACGAGCACAGTAAAGGCTGCATTGTATTTGTTATGTAGACCAGGTAGAGCTAAATCAATTTTTAAAGTCACACCATTTTTTAAATTAAAATAATCCCCATCACTCACTAATTTAAGATCGTTCAATCGACCTTTTCCGATTGATAACGCTGGGATACCTTTTCTTAATAAGCGTTCATAAAGCTTTCTCCCCCACTCATCATCAACATTTACAATTACTTGACCCGCTTCTTTCATCTTTTCAAACAACATATATTTCGTCTCAAAATAATCGTCCATATTATCATGATAATCTAAGTGTTCCCCATCTAAATTCGTGAACAGACATAGATCAAAATCCACACCGTTAACACGACCTTGTTTCAATGCATGGGAAGACACTTCAATAACAATAACGTCATCACGGCTCTCATGAAGTAATTTTTGAAGTTGAACAGCTCCTGGAGTCGTATTTTTACTCGGATGAGACTCACCATTTATGACATATTCGATCGTCCCAATCAGTCCACAACGGTAGCCATGCGCTTCTAAAACGAATTTAATCATATAACAAGTCGTCGTTTTCCCGTTCGTACCTGTTATCCCTATAATGATTTTCTCTTTTGAAGGATTCCCGTAAAACTGACTCACTAATGAACCTAATAACATTTTTGTATCTTTCACAACGATACAAGGAACACCGAGATTGACAAAAGACTCCGCGACAATCGCAACCGCTCCTCGTTCAATTGCTTCTTCAATAAACTCGTGCCCATCCTTCTCATGACCTTTACAAGCGACGAATAAATAACCTTGCCCAACTTGCCTCGAATCATCGGCAATTCCGCTTATATAAATATCCGCTAGTTCCGCTTCCTCAGTATAAAAAATGTTTAAATCCTTTAATAACGATAATAAATGCATGATTAAATCCTCCGGCTATCCATTTCATAATTATAGTTTTGCTACTTTTCATCGGAGCTATTCAACCAACCGTAAAATAAAAAAAGGACAGCTGACATTCATCAACTATCCATCCCAATTTATTTTTCTTCACTATCGTTATTCTCATCATCACCAGAACGTTTCTTTTCGATATATTCCTTTAACAATTCAACATGGTTTCCGTCTTCTCTTTTCATCATTCCGTTAATTAACGGGCGGTAAAAATAATTTTTAATACCTTTAGTTTTTATTTTTCCAACAAAGTTGACTTTCGTATGACCTTCATCTGTTTCGGAAAAAGTGTATTCATAATTTAAGAGGAGCTTATGCTGCTTACTTTTAATCGCAAAACGTTTATTTTTTTCATATTCCGAGACAACTAATTTATTACTTATGTTCATATTACGCACGTGGCGTTTTTCCATAAATTCAGTCCCAACTGCTACTGGACCGTCAGTAATTTTCTCAACATTAACGATATGTCCTAGCGCATCACTCGAATATTTATACGTCGAAATAACTTCAAAAACTTCTTCAATCGGTGCTTCAATAATTACCTCACTCGTAAAAGCCATCCTTCAATCCCCCTGATAACGTATACTAACTTTTATTGTATCAGAAAATTATCTTTCTACGACAAAAGTGGCTAAAAAACATCAAATTTAATAAAAAAATCATGGCATTCTTAGGGATTGAATACCATGACCATTAAAAAACTTTAAAAATTAATCTTCCTCTTTGACCTCATCATATAAATGATCAAAATGATGTGCCATTTCAAAATCTAAATCTGTCAACCCGCGCATTTCCCAAGATGATATTTTTAATGTGACGACTTTATAATCGATTGCGATGTTCGGGTGATGATTTTTCTCTTCTGCATACTCAGCTACTTTGTTGACAAATTGAATCCCATTTAAATAATCTTTAAATTTGTAACGACGACGTATCCATTTTTCATCAACTAGCTTCCAATTTGATATGCCGTTAAGCTCCTCAACAATCTGTTCATCCGTTAAACGCTCCATTCAAAATTCCCCCTTTTTAAATAATTATGAAACAGAACACGAAAAAAACCTTCTACTTACCTTTTTTCAATGTAAGTAGAAGGTTTTCCTTCTTATATTATCTTTTTTCCATAAGCTTCTTATAAATCTCTTCAGTCTCACTTCGCGTATCTCGATTTAAAATAAGGTAATTTTCTTCGGTCGCGACGTATAAATACGGCGACAGATTCCTTTTAACAAATAACGTCCCTGTTCCATAAGGGTCTTCTAAACGGAATCGCCCTTTCAAGAGATTCGAAGCTGAAATACCATTTGTCCTTATTTCAACGACGGGTAATTCCTCTAACAGCTGTACATCAATAATGTCATCAATATCCCACTCAATTCCGTACATCCCGGATATTTCAAACGTATCATCAGTAATCGTCACTTCATTTTCCATATATCCATACCCTAATAATCCCCCGATAAAAGCTATCGTTCCAAATGAAATAGACCCGATAATCCAACGATATTTTTTTCTTTTTTGAGGGACTTCAAATTTCGTTATATAAAAGATTCCAATTAAAATATGTAATGTAAATACGGAAAAGCCAACTGCTGCTCCATAGGGTACCCGAAACAGAGTTAATAAAAATGCTGCTAATAAAATAAAAAAGGATTGCTTCATGACATTTCCAAACTTCTCAATATAACCTTGTTCAATTAAATACTTTTGCTCCTCTTCAGGCCGATTGAAAAATCCAGAAATTAAGCTGTATTCCTTTTTCTTAACGATTAAATACGTTAATCCACCATGAATAATGAGCGTCCATCCTGTAAGAATGGCAAAAATAATCATCCCTTTTGACATTAGATCACCACATTTTCAAGTACTATTTTCATTACGAATAACGAGCCAAAAAGGTTTCAACACTTATTCATTATATCAAAAATAAAATAGGCTACCCTGAAAACGGATAGCCCCGATCAATTTATTTTTTTAGTTAAATACTTTTTCCAGTCATCTTTACTCATCGGTTTACTAAAGAAAAAGCCTTGGAAAATTTCACAGCCATACCCTTCAATAATCTCTAAATGCTCCTGCTTTTCAATCCCTTCAGCAACAACATCTAAGTTCAAGTCTTTCGCTAATTGAATAATCGTTTGGCAAATCTTCTGGTCAACTTGACTTTCTAATATGTCTTGGATAAACGTTTGATCGAGCTTAATCATATCGACAGGTAAATGTTTTAAATAATTTAATGATGAGTAATTCGTTCCAAAATCATCAATCGAAATGCGAATGCCAAGATTTTTTAACTGCACGATATTCATCACAACACCGTCTAAATTTTCAATGAGAGAGGTTTCAGTAATTTCGATAGATAAATTTTTCGGATCAAAATTGGCTTTGTTTAATAAATATTCCATGCGACTTACATAATTATCTTTAGAAATATGATGCGCAGAAACATTGATTGACAAAACGATTGGGCGACCAATTTCTTTAATAATTTTACTCATATCTTTCATCGCCTGGTAGCTTACCGCCTCGTCCAATTTTTGAATCAACCCGTAGCGCTCAGCCGCACCGATAAAATAATACGGTGAAACAATTCCTTCTTCAGGATGTTTCCAACGTGCCAATGCTTCTACGCCATAAATCTCCTTATTACCACCATAAATAATAGGTTGATAATACGGGATAAACTCTCCAAGATTAATGCCGTTTTTAATTGAAAGGATAAACTGGTTCGTCGTATAGTCAGATGATTTTACTAAATCTCTCGTGTCAAAGTATGATGCGTCATTATCTAATGTTTTAAAGTCAATTTCCGTTTGTCTATAGTTTGAAATGATAAGAGATATTAACTGGTGGTACGAAAAAACGATTTCTAGTTCCTTTGCAGACGGTCTTTTTGCCTTTTTTGAATACATCGCTAGAACAGCAACGACTTGTTTATTACTTGGTGAGAAGATAGGCACTGCCCAGCTCGAGCTCAGACCAAGCTTTCTGAGGACATTATTATGTTGCTCCCACGTTGGTTCGGTATCGAGATCTTCCAAAATAATGAGTTCTTTACTAACGACTGCAGCCCCGCAAGTTCCTAATCCATCATTCACGTCTAATTTCATCAATTCTTTTAATGAATCGGAAGGTAAGCTGTAGGCAATACTATCAACAAATTCCGTTCCTTTATTGTTTAAAATCATCATCGTGCTGTACGTATCCTTCATCTTCTCTTCAAAAAATTTCAACGCTTGAACGAGAACAAACTTAAAAGGAACTCCTTCACTTATAAATTGTGTGATAAATCGATAACCATCGACAAACTCTTCATCAGTCAGGACCTTATTTTTCGTTGTGTTACTCACCATTTACTTGAACCTCCTTTCATTAAACAAAATTCGACAGTTTATTTAAAAAATATATAGGCATAGTTTGAATTCATCGCCTAAAGGGAAACTCTATTATATTAAATTTATGATATAATCTATTTCAAGAAACTTTTTGAAAAAAAGGCTACCAACATTGATTGGTAGCCAAAATGAGGTTATAGGGTATCGTCATAATAAGTAAGTAATACAATCAGATTAAATCAGTGGGCCAATATCCTTGTGGCCACCCTTGTAAGCATTGGTGCCATACTCTCCAGCCAAATCTAAATCACCTTCAGCAGTTTGAGAGAACCCAATACCTACAGTGAGAATGAAGATAGTAAGTGCGCCAACTAAAAACTTTTTCATAGATTAACACCTCCGATTCATTGATTTAATAGTATATTATCACGTTTGCAAGATTGATGTATTTGCGATTTAAGCCCGTTTCAGCGGAAAAATCTATGTTTTCTTTCATTTTTCTCGGTTTTTCTAAAAAAATATAAACATTGGAATATTATTTTATAAATTTTACCAGAAATTGAGGTGAGTTCCTATGGAAAACGCTCTTGAAGAGATAGGTAAACGAATCTATGAATTGAGAGTACATCTAAACATGACTCAGAAAGAACTGTGCGAAGGTATTTGTACACAAGCGTATATTAGTAAAATTGAAAATGGTTCTCTTGCTATAGCTGCAGATATTTTATTCCAAATAGCTGAACGATTAGGTGTTGACATAAACTACTTTTATGACTCCACAAACATCGATCGTATGGATTATCTCTCGGAAGTGGAGCACCAAGCACGTGATTTAGTAAATAAAAGAAAGTTCCGTGCTCTGTATGAACTAATCCTAAGAGAAGAAAAAACTCCACTTATGTATAATAAGAAATTTAAGCAATTCATTTTATGGAAAAAAGCATTATGTGAGAGATACGTAAATAATGACACTGTTAAAGCTCTTGAATTAATGAATCAAGCATTAGCGATTTCAAGTACAACGAAAAAAACTTATTCTGAACGTGAAATTGAAATTTTATTAACCATCGCTCATCTATATATAGACCTAGAGCAATTTCATAAAGCTATAAAAAAATATGAGCATATTATGATTATTACTAATAAAATCCCTTATATTAAAAATAACAATTTAAAAATTAGTTTGTATTATAACTTATCCCGTGTTCATTTATTCTTAGATAACTTAGATGAAGCTATAAAATATGCTAAATTAGGAATTAACATTTGTATAAGGACACAATCGCTATTTGGACTTGGGTATTTGTACTTCGTTTTAGGTAGAGCTTACGAAGATAAACACAATTACGAAAATGCATTAGAAAGCTTCAATAAAGCGAAATACATTTTCGAATTAACTGAAAACGAAAATCTTTCAATAAAAACATTATACAATATTCAAGATGTAGAAAATAGTATTATTGATTATAAAATTCGAGAATAAGATAAACCGCCTATTTTATATACCTTTTCATACAAATAAGGTGATTATTCGTATGAAAAAAGAACTAAAAATAGGCGG
>CALKAL010000118.1 GCA_937983065.1 uncultured Bacillaceae bacterium
AAAATTATTTATAAAAGCCCAGAAGGTTTAGGTGAATCACTTAAACTATCTGGGTTTTTTATTAATAATGTGACATTATATTTTATTAATAATTTCGCCAAAAATCCCCTAAATAAGATACTAAACAATAGAAAAACAATCAAATCTAAAGGAAATATTAGTAAATCTATTTAAAATGAACTATTTAAACGAATTTGAAGGTATTTCAATCCTATTCTGAATTTACTTAATCATACAAATACGGTAAGATTATATTGACTAAAAGTAAAAAAATGGTTATTTGTCATTCTATTAGTAGCCATTGTTTTAAGGAGGAGTTCGCGATGATTGATTTGAAAGATGTTAGTGTCGAATTTAATCAAAAAAATGAATCAGTGAAGGCGCTTGAGAATATTTCTTTAGAGATTGAACAAGGGGAATGGGTGACTGTCCTTGGTCCTTCGGGGTCAGGGAAGACAACGTTATTAAATGTCATTAGTGGGATGGCTCCACTTAATAAAGGAAATGTTCTTTATAAAGATGATGAAATTTATCAACATAGTCATCGAGATCGTCAAAAGTTTAGACGAGAAAATATCGGTTATGTGTTTCAAGATTTTAGGCTTTTTGAGCAGTATACTGTATTAGAAAATGTGATACTTCCGCAAATTCCTTACACTTCAAAAAAACAATTAGAAAGTCAGGCCAAAGAAAGATTAGAACAATTAAACATGTCTCATCGATTGAACGCCTTCCCAAGTGAACTTTCTGGTGGTGAAAAACAACGGACAGCTTTAACGAGAGCTCTACTTCATGAGCCCGAACTACTCCTATGTGATGAGCCTACAGGCAATTTAGATTTGGAGAATCGGGATAATATTTTACATATTTTAAAAGATTTTAACGAACAAGGGATAACGATTGTACTAGTAACCCATGATTTAGAGGTTGCTAAGGCAGGTCATCGCGAAATTTATCTAAGAGACGGAAAAATAGTAGGAAGTGAAAAAAATGCTTAAATTATTTTTGAAACAAATGAAATATTATATCGGATCTTCTTTATTATTTGTCATCGCGTTTACCTCGATTTTAATCGTTTTACCAGTGGCTCTATTATCCGTATCTAATGCGAATGAACAAGTTGAATCCGATGTAACGCATTATGCACGGGGAAGCTACGATATACTTGTTCGAGCAGAGGGAAACAAACATCCTCTTGAAGATGAATTAGGAATTGTACCAGAAAATTACATTGGCTTTGGAAATGGTGGGATATCGACTGAACAGTGGCAGACGATTAAGGAACATTCGGATATAGAAGTTGCTGCACCAGTCGTTTCTTTAGGTTATTTCACTGGGCTTAATTCAAATGTTGGATTAGAAATGGTTGATTCGTCCTCGAGTTATAATGTGGAATATTATACAACGGATGGTTTGAATAACTATCCTATTGGTGATTTTTTGGAATGTATCCACTTAGAGCATTCAGGTGATGCGTCGCAAATTTTTATGACCGAGTATTTAATTAATGATGAATCATTATTAAACTACTGTTTTAATGCTGTGCAGTTTCAATTACCGACGACTTATCAATTATTAGTTGCTATTGATCCTATCGAGGAAGAGAAATTAACTGGTGTCAGCTACCCTTTAGATGGTAGTGGAGAAGGAGCTTATCATATAAGTCAACTAGGGGGAGACCGTGATCGCGTCATTCCCGTGCTAGAAATCAGTTCATCAGAGCCAAGTTTAATTGGTCAGTTCGAAGTTCATGAACTACCAATCGATGCAGAGAAAACTAAAGAATTAAGAGAAGAAGCGGGGCTTGAACCCGAGGGCTCTCAACAAGGTCCAATCGATTTTTACCAAATATATGATAGTGATGAATATTTAAAAATATACAATCATATTAAAGAGATAAACCCGATGAATAGTTATGATATCGCTGTCGATTTTTCTAACTATTTAAGAGGGTTTTATCAAGAAACGTTTTTAGTGAATGTAGATGGAGAAGTTGAATTTAGTCAATTAGATGGAAATTATGTGAGCACATTAGATTTAAGAAAATCGAGCCTTTACTATACAGCTGGCTATCCCGAGTATGAAGAAAAGGGTGGGAATTTTTTCATCCCGAAGTTAGGTGAAATGGATGGAGTTCCTATCTATCGAGACGTAAATGAAAATGGCTTTGACATAGGTGAATTAACAGAATTTAATGAGGAAGAACTGTTTATTTTAGATCCGATTGAACAAGTAACCGTTGAGGCAGGCTCTTTAGAATTATCATCAAGCCCGTTAGGAATTTATCAATTTGCGCCAGTTTATCACATTGATGAAGAGACGGGAGACAAAACGTTAATGACCCCAACTGTTACACCTGGCAGCTTCGTTTCAAGTCCAGCGAGTGGTGTGACCCATATTGATTATGTTGAAATTTTAAAAGGTAATGAACCATCAATTGATGCGATTCGAGTGAGAGTGGCGGGGATTGACACATACGACGAAGCCGCGAAAGAAAAAATCGACGAAATAACGGGTTGGATAAACGAATTAGGCCTTGAAACAACAATTGTTGCAGGGGCTTCTCCGCAAATTTTAACTTTAGAAGTTGAAGATGTCGGACTAGTTGAAGAAGCGTGGACGACATTAGGAGCGGCTGGTGATATATTAAATTTCTGGAATGTATTAGCGTTGACATTTTCAGTGTTATTTTTTATCGTTACGATTTTATATGCGTTCAATCGTTTTTCATTTTGGCAAGTATCCCGTCGTGAAGATTTTAAATTGTACGAACAACTTGGTTGGTCAAAGCGACACATTTATCGATTAAATATATTTGAGATTCTAAGTCTATTAATCATTAGCGTTGGTCTATCATTACTTGGTATTTATATATTGCAACAGTTTTTAAATATCGAGGGAATTTTTAATTGGCTATTGATTAGTATTGGCATCGTAGTCATCTTTGTCATTCTATTAAGTTATTTTAAATTGTACCTTTTCTCATCAAAAGATGACGGGGTGAAAAAGCGTCGTAGAAATCAGTTAACCCGTAAAGTTAAATCGTATATTTTAAAAAATATTTTGTTCTTTAAGTCATTGATTACACCATCGTTTATTCAATTAATGATTGCCAGCTTTTTATTAACAATCGTCTTTATGATGATAAATAAAACGGCGGATGAAACAACAGTGACATTACTCGGTCAACATATTAATTTAGAGACTGAGCAATGGCAACTTATTTTAATTGCCGCTACTGTCGTATTAACTTTCATAACGATGATTGAGACGATTATTTCACTTGTGAGGGAAAGAGTGTATGAAATTAGAACATTAAAAACGATTGGATGGGATTATAAAGACATTTTCCTTTTATATGTTAAAGAAAATATTGCATGGTGCTTCTTAGCCATCTTTATTGGCGCATTATTAACGATTGGAACGTACTCGGTCATATACACAATCCATTTATCAGAGGTTGTGACAACGATATGTGTGAGCTTCATATTGTTAGTGATCGTTTTAATTATTATAGTTGTAACTTTAAATCAACTTATTCGGCGGATTTAATTATATTTTATTTTATTGTGATTAAGCCTTAGTACTTTTGATTAGTTTGATAATTCATCATATAATTTAGGTAAAAAATTCGAGGGTTGATATTAATGAGTAAAAAATCCTCGATCACCTATTACAGATTGGGAACATCCTGCAAATATTAGCTTTACCAGTAATAGTGTTATTGATCTTACTGATTTATTTCGTTTGGAGACATTATCGAGTAAAACTGAGGTAAAGAAGAGTGTTTGAACCAACGAGGTAGTACTCAAATTTAAAAGGATAGATGA
>CALKAL010000119.1 GCA_937983065.1 uncultured Bacillaceae bacterium
ACTATTTTGTTTAGTTTTCAAGGTTCAAATTGTGTCGCTGTTCAAAATGGCGACTCTATAAATATAACACTTTTAAAATGTTATGTCAACCATTTTGGAGAATATCGTCACGCCAATAAATGGGAAATGGTTGATTCCAATATGAAATCATAAATCAGTGCGAATAATAGTCGAGATGTTAAATTTGAATGTAAATAATATATGAATGGATGGTGGATTTAATTTTATCAAGCTTAGGATTATATTGTATGAAATATATCTTGTATTGGGTTCATAAAACTAACGTTAAATGACGTTAGAAGGATTACTCAATGTAAACTCGATAAAATTAAGAAGAATTGAAATTGCTTCTATTTATAATATAGAAGATATCAGTAAAGTGTACATCCAATGCCTTTTTATTGCTCTTATGACTACATATCTCTTAGCTACATTCCACTGAATCTCTCAGCGCAACGTTATTTAATTTAACATGGATTTGTTTCTTTAGCAACTATTTAAGTAAAGTTCTTTTATTCAGAATTTTTTTATCTACACCAATTAGTATTTCCTATTTTAATGATTGACAATTTACATCCTCAGTTATTACAAATAGATGTGAAATTATTTCCTTCACCCATCTTATTCACTCAATGAAGTTCTTCACTTACTTTTTATCAATTTGCCCTAACTCAGTTAAACCAAATAATTTTAAAAGTCCATAATCATCAATCTCAAAGTATGAGAGCATATTTTTAAAATCCAAATAAAAAAAGCTATTTGTCTACTATATAATCATATAGTTTGCAAATAGCTTCTTTTTTATTATTTTTTTATGCTTTATCTTTCATTTGTGGGAATAGGAGTACATCACGAATGGACGGTGAATTTGTTAATAACATAATCAACCGATCAATTCCAATGCCTAACCCACCTGTTGGAGGTAATCCATATTCTAAAGCTTCAATGAAATCTTCATCCATTAAATGCGCTTCATCGTTTCCTTGTTCTCTTTCTTTCAATTGAGCTTCGAAACGGGACCGCTGATCGACTGGATCGTTTAATTCAGAGAAAGCATTTGCATGTTCCCGACCGACGATGAACAGCTCAAAACGATCCGTAAAGCGTGGGTCTTCCTCGTTTTTCTTAGCTAATGGAGATATTTCAACGGGATGGCCGTATATAAATGTCGGTTGAATTAATGTTTCTTCTACTTTTTGTTCGAAAAATTCGTTAACGACATGCCCGTAATTCATGTACTCTTCAACGGCTACACCGTGTTCTTTTGCTAAACGTCTCGCTTCTTCATCAGACATGTCCGCCCATAAGTCGACACCAGTTACTTCTTTAATCGCATCAACCATATGCCATCTTTTCCATCGTGGAGTTAGATCAACTTCATGATCCCCGTACTGAATAACCGTGTCACCTAGTACTTCCTTAGCAATATGAGCAATCATTTCTTCAGTTAGCTCCATAATATCGTTATAATCCGCGTAAGCTTCATACAATTCAATCATCGTGAATTCTGGATTATGGCGAGTTGAAACTCCTTCGTTTCGAAATACACGGCCAATTTCATAAACTTTTTCTAATCCGCCAACGATTAATCGCTTTAAATGAAGTTCAATCGCAATGCGCATATATAGTGCGATATCTAATGCATTATGATGCGTGACGAAAGGTTTAGCGTTAGCTCCACCAGGGATCGAGTGCATCATCGGTGTTTCTACTTCTAAAAATCCACGCTCATCTAAATAATGGCGCATTGATTGAATAATTTTGCTTCGTAAAATAAATGTTTCTTTACTCGTCGGATTCGTTATTAAATCTAAATATCTTTGACGGTATCGTTGTTCAATATCTTTAAGTCCGTGATATTTTTCAGGTAACGGGCGCAATGATTTCGTTAACAGTGTGAATTCGTTCACATTAATTGAAAGCTCACCGACGTTCGTTTTAAATACGATACCTGTAACACCTACAATGTCACCGAGGTCCGTTTGTTTAAATAGTTCATACGCCTCATCGCCAACATTATCTTTACGAACGTAAATTTGAATTTGTCCGTCTAAGTCTTGAATATGGGCAAAGCCTGCTTTACCTTTACCTCGCTTTGTCATAACTCGGCCAGCTAGCGTTACAGTCATATTTTTCTCAGCTAGCTCATCCTTCGTTAAATGATCATAAGCTTCCTTTAATTCATTTGATAGATGGGTCCGCTCAAATCGGCCCCCGAACACGTTAACTCCTTCTTCTTGAAGTTGATTTAATTTATCATGTCGCGTCCTCATCTGGTCATTTAATTCTTCAGACACTTTTCTTCACCTCATTTAAATAGTCAAAAACAATTGCGATTTAAAAATATTTAAGAAAAACGAATGGCGGCTCGGACTTATTCACTCGCCATCCTTTTTAAAACAGCCTTTAATATCAGTAATAATTCTTTCGTATGTAATGATTATACGACTAATTTTAATCGATGCCATGAATGACGATCAATCCCACCTTAACTTTAAACCCCAACAAAATCCATTGCTTTAACGCCGACAAACAGTCCACGTGTAATACCGCATGAATTATTAATCATAAATTGCTGGTTAATTATACCACTTATTTACATCATGAATATCTTGTTCAGGTAAACGGGCTAACCATTCATCAATCGTTCGGTTGTCATACAACGTTTTTTTAGTATAAACATCCTTTAACGGGATTAGGACAAATGCTCGCTCAAACATACGTGGATGGGGAATCGTTAATATATCTGTATCTATTATTTCATTATTAAATAGTAAAATATCTAAGTCAATCGTTCGCGGACCAAACCGAATATTTCTTTTTCGGCCTAAATCTAGTTCAATTTGCTGACAAACGGCTAATAATTCAATCGGCCTTAACATCGTTTTGACAAAGATGACTTGATTTAAAAAATCGTCCTGGTCTATATATCCGACGGGCTTTGTGACGTAGATGGATGATTTATTTTCTATGAAGACGTCATTTTCAATTAGCTTTTCAGTCGCTTGATTCAAATAATCTAAGCGGGGCTCGATATTTGAACCTAAAGCGATATATGCTTCATACATTATTTCTTCTCCCGGTAAATTTCGACCGCAACCGAATCGTAATAGCCTGGAATCGGTGGATCTGGTTTCGTCACTTTTACTAAAACAGCTTCAATTAAAGTGAACTTTTCAAATAACTCGCTCGCTATTGTTTCTGCGACCGCTTCTAATAAATGCTTCGCTTCACCTTCTACAATGCTTTTAACCGTATCATAGACGTGCCCGTAATGAATGCTGTCGTCCATTTTATCCGATAATCCCGCCGTCTTTAAATTACAGAACAGCTCCAAATCAACGATAAACCGTTGACCGAGCTTTTGTTCCTCTGGATATAACCCGTGATAACTATAAAATGTTAATCCGTTTAATAAAATTTTATCCATCTATTCACCTTAACCTTTGCCAATCATTTTATCCATCATCGTTACTGCCCGTTTGATTTCTTTGACATCATGCACTCTGACGATATCAACACCTTGTTGAATTCCGTAACAGACAGTTGCAATCGTTCCTTCTAACCGCTCATCAACAGGTAAATCAAGGACAGCTCCGATCATCGATTTTCGTGATGTTCCTAAAAGTATTGGATAGCCTAACGTTTTTAACTCATGCAGTCTACGCATCGCAAGTAAGTTATGCTCTAACGTTTTTCCGAAGCCAATTCCAGGATCAATGATAATTTTATCGTCTTGAACACCATGGGCTTTAACGATATTAATACTTTCATATAAGCTTTTTTTCATATCTTCAATGAGATCGTCGTAGGACGGTGTATCCTTATTATGCATTAAAATAATTGGAGCCTCATATTCCTTGGCGACAGCTGCTATTTCTTGATCCTTTTTCACACCCCAAATATCGTTAATGATTGACGCACCCGCTGCAAGCGCTCGTTCTGCTACTTTCGCTTTATACGTATCAATCGAAATGGGGACATTTATATGTTCATTTAACTTTTCAATAACTGGAACGACACGGTTAATTTCTTCTTCAATAGTTACTTGTTCATGGCCTGGTCGGGTTGATTCGCCACCGATATCGATGATACTTGCTCCGTCGTTAACTAACATCTCGGCACGGGCTAGCGCATCATTTAATTCATTAAACTTTCCACCGTCGGAAAAAGAATCTGGTGTAATATTCAAGATGCCCATCACTAATGTTTCTTCATTTAATGGAAGTACGTATTCGTCATTGATTTGTATTTGACGCACCAAATCTCTCCCCTTACTGTTTAAGTGCTTCAAGCTCTTTCTTCGTTAAGTAGTATGTTTCATTACAAAAATGACAGACAGCCTCAGCCCCACCGTCTTCGTGAATCATCGCATTAATCTCTTCATTACCGAGACCAGCAATTGCGTTTTCTACCCGCTCTTTTGAACATTGGCATTTAAATTCGACTTCTTGCTTTTCGAGATACTTCCAATCCGCTTCTTTAAAAATTTCATTTAAAATATCTTCTGGCGTATACCCTTCTTGAATTAATGATGAAATAGGCGGCATGTTTTGAATCCGTTTTTCAATAAACGTAATCGTCTCATCCGCTGCACCTGGCATCATTTGAATGATAAATCCACCCGCAGCTAAAATCGTTAAATCGGGATTGACGAGTACCCCTGCTCCAACTGCTGAAGGGACTTGCTCACTCGTTGCAAAATAGTAAGTAAAATCCTCACTCACTTCTCCCGAGACGATTGGGACAGATCCTGTAAAATGGTTTCGCATCCCTAAATCTTTCACAACACTTAACGTCCCAGTTGTTCCGACAGCTCGCCTCACATCTAGTTTCCCTTTTTCATTTAAATCAAAATCAACGTGGGGATTGCTCACATACCCTCTTACTTCTCCGTTTGCATTACTATCGGCAATAATATGGCCAATAGGTCCGTCCCCTTCAAGCTTTACCGTTAATTTATCGTCACCCTTTAACATGGACCCCATCATCGCTGAAATTGTGATCGTTCTACCGAGAGCGGCTGATGCGGTCGCCCACGTATCTTGTCTACGGCACGCTTCACCGACTAAATCGGTTGATCTAATCGCATATGCCCGAACGGTATCATTAAAAGCAGTTCCTTTAATTAAATAATCCGACATGATGCTCACCCTTTATTTTCCATATTTAATTGATAAATTTCGTAAAGGCCGACAAGTGTTAAAGCGGTATCGACCATGTCAATTTCATCGGTACCTTTTGCAATTAATGGAGCTAATCCTCCAGTTGCAATCACTGTTGGCATTTTGTTCGCTCTTTCCTTCATGAGTCTAACAATTTCATCAACTTGTCCACAATAACCGTAAAAAATACCTGATTGCATCGCTTCTACAGTTGATGTGCCGACAACATCTTGCGGTTTAGTAATTTCAATTCGCGGTAATTTAGCCGCTTTTTGATATAACGCTTCAGTAGAAATGTTAATACCAGGCGCAATTGCTCCACCTTCATATTCACCATTTTCATTTACGTAACAAAATGTCGTTGCAGTCCCGAAGTCGATAATAACTAATGGTGTTCCGTATTGTTTAATTGCTCCAACTGCATTGACAATTCGATCCGCACCAATTTCCTTTGGATTAGGATATTTAAATTTCAAATTCGTTTTCACTAAGTCGGACCCAACGATTAACGGATCGACTTTAAAATATCGTTCACTCATTTTTTCCAACGAATGCATAATTGGCGGAACAACAGACGATATAATGACCCCACTAAAATCGGAAAAATGAATATCGACATGCTCAAGTAATGCCTTCATTTCCATCGCATATTCATCTTCCGTTTTATGGCGGTTCGTTGCAATGCGCCATTGATAAATTAATTCGTCATTATGAAAAACACCTAAAACAGTATTAGTATTCCCGACGTCCAATACGAAAATCATCATTTCACACCATTTCTTTAAACTTTTTCAACGTAAATCATATCACAAAAGATAATTCAGTGTCATTTATATATGCTTAATAGTTCTCAATATAACAGCACTTCTGGGTAAAGTTTCGATACTTCTGGATAAGGTGC
>CALKAL010000120.1 GCA_937983065.1 uncultured Bacillaceae bacterium
TCGCTTTAATTCCAATCTTTTCACAAAAACAACCTTTAAACAGCGCTACAAACGAGTCATTTCACAAATTTGTGCAATAAAATTGCGTTTTCTGTCACAAATGGTTATACTTTAGTTGTAAATAGTTAGATGTCTAATTATTAATAATACAATTATTATCTATTTAATTAAAGGGGGATTTTAGTATGAGGTTAGAAGGAAAAGTCGCAATTATCACTGGGAGTGCATCAGGTATTGGACGGGGTATGGCGCTTGCCTTAGCTAAAGAAGGTGCACATGTTGTCATTGTAGATATTAACGAGGAAATGGGTCAAAAAACATTAGCGGAAGTTAATCAATACAATGAAGGCATGTTATTTATTAAAGATATTTCCAAACGAGAAAATGTCGAACAAATTGTAAGCGGTGTCACTGACAAATTTGGCAAGTTAGATATTTTAATCAACAATGCCCACGCTTCAAAACAAGCTTTATTTACAGATACAACGCAGGAGATGTTCGATTTATCGTTCGGAACTGGTTTTTATCCAACGTTCCATTTCATGCAAGTAGCTTATCCAGAGCTTAAGAAGACGAAAGGAAAAGTAATTAACTTTGCTTCTGGTGCGGGCCTTAATGGTCAAGCAACCCAAACTTCTTATGCCGCAGCGAAAGAGGCAATCCGAGCGATTTCACGTGTCGCTTCGAATGAGTGGGGACCTGAAGGAATTAATGTCAATGTCATCTCACCAATTGCACTCACTTCTGGTGTTGAACAGTGGAGTAAATCGGCACCTGAGCTATACGAAGCCATGATAAATAATATTCCACTTAGAAGAATGGGAGATCCTGAGGAAGATATTGGACGAGTAGCCGTCTTCTTATCTAGTAGCGACTCCGATTACATTACGGGACAAACAATTATGGTTGATGGTGGTTCTACAAAATTACGATAAAACACCGTTCAAAATTTCAGCCTACTGAATAGCTGGAGACTTTGACAATACTCCAGCTATATAGATTGGATCAATTTAT
Source organism: uncultured Bacillaceae bacterium (assembly GCA_937983065.1). Lineage (GTDB taxonomy): Bacteria > Bacillota > Bacilli > Bacillales > Alkalibacillaceae > CALKAL01. Next base: position 1,015 of record CALKAL010000120.1, read on the forward strand.
TTCTATTAAAATATATTAAATTTCCTTAGCAAACATATAAAAAGGAGTGATTCAAAATGGGTAGAGTAAAGGGAAAGGTCGCCCTCGTAACAGGTGGTGCTTCAGGCATCGGTCTTTCATCAGCAACGCTATTAGCAAAAGAAGGAGCAAAAGTCGTCGTTGCTGATTACAATATTGACGGTGCAAAGGAAGCAGCAGAAAATATAAAAGCAAATGGCGGAGAAGCAGTAGGTATTTTCCTTGATGCGGGAAAAGAAGAATCAATTAAAGAAGCTGTTGAATTTACAGTGAAACAATATGGGAAAATATCTGTCTTATTTAATAATGTTGGCTCCACAAATTTAAAGAAAGATTTAGATGTCGTTAATATCGACCTTGATGAATGGGATCGATTAATGAATCTAAATTTAAAAAGTGTGTTATTAGGAAGTAGATTTGCGATTCCTTATATGATAGAAAACGGCGGAGGCTCAATTATCAATACCGCTTCTATGGCTGGTTTTTTCGGCGATCCTATACGTGCGGCTTATGGTGCTTCGAAAGCAGGAGTCGTTAATTTGACGAGATATATCGCAACGCAATATGGGAAAGAAAATATTCGCTGTAATGCTGTTGCACCCGGTCTCATTTTAACGCCTGCAGCAAAAAATAATATGTCCCAACAATTATTAGATGTTTTTGGGAAATACAATCAGCTTCCTTATCATGGAGAGCCAGATGACATTGGTCACACGGTATTATTTTTAGCTTCGGACGAGTCAAAGTTCATAACAGGACAAACGATTCAAGTAGAAGGCGGACATTATTTAAGCAACCCGACAACCCCAGACTTTAAAGAAATGATGGAAAAACAATGAACTCGGAAGTTATTTTAAACCAAGAAGGTCAATTAAGTAATAAAAAACTTAATATCCATAACGCCTGGTGGGTACTGCTAGGTCTTTG
>CALKAL010000121.1 GCA_937983065.1 uncultured Bacillaceae bacterium
ATATATCCATTCCCCTACATACGCCTAAACTGATTAATATTAATCAGCCCCAAATTAGCCCCAAAATTAGCCCCAAATACGTTCATTTTCATGCATTATCTTGCAATGCCAAGAAAAACAAAAAAGCCCTGAAACCTTGATATATCAAGGTTTTTAAGGCTTTTAATGCTATGCTTTGCAAAGCGAATTTCCTAACGTGAGTAGAACTCAACGATAAGTGATTCGTTAATTTCTGAAAGTACTTCAGAACGTTCTGGTAAGCGGTTGTACGTAAATTCTTTCTTGTCAGCATCGACAGTTAAGTATTCAGGAACAAAGTTGTTCACTTCAATAGCTTCTGCAATGATGTCAAGGTTTTGTGATTTTTCACGTACAGAAATTGTTTGGCCTGGTTTTACGCGGTATGATGGGATATCTACCCGTTGGCCGTCAACCATAAAGTGACCGTGGTTAACTAATTGACGTGCTTGACGTCTTGTACGCGCAAAACCTGCACGGTAAACAAGGTTGTCTAGGCGAGATTCAAGTAAAATAATGAAGTTCTCACCGTGGATCCCTTTCATTTTACCAGCTTCATTAAATGTTTTACGGAATTGTCTTTCATTAATTCCATACATGTAACGAAGTTTTTGTTTTTCTTGTAACTGCAATCCGTATTCGGAAAGCTTTTTACGTTGGTTAGGACCGTGTTGGCCTGGTGCGTATGGGCGTTTTTCTAATTCTTTACCTGTACCAGTCAAAGAAATCCCATAACGGCGTGACTTTTTCCATAGAGAGCCTGTGTAACGTGCCACGTAGCGTCTCCTCCTTTTATTTTAGTATTGCATAAAATAAAGTCAGTGTGTTCCGTATTCATGCTCATTTTGCTTTCATGTATCCTCGCTCCAGCAGCAGAGAGTTACGCGATACACCTCTTCATATGAGGTACAAAATGATAACATAACAGGTTCACCTAGGCTGCCTTTTATTTTACACAAAGTCCATTATAAGTGGATTTATACGCATAGTCAAGATAATTACCGTAAAATCAATGATTATAAATGTTTTTCTAGGTGTTCAACAAATTTCTCTAAATATTTCTGATCCATTTCATCAAAACGATCCTTAACAGGGCTATCGACATCTAAAACGCCAACCACTTTATCGTCTTTAAAAATTGGCACGACGATTTCAGATTGACTTTGCGCATCGCACGCGATATGTCCTGGAAATTCATTCACATCAGGGACGAGCATCGTTTTTTTCTCTTTTACAGCGGTGCCACATACACCTTTTCCTACTGCTATACGAACGCAAGCAGGTAACCCTTGGAATGGGCCTAGGACGAGCTCACCGTCTTCCATTAAATAAAAGCCAACCCAATTAACCGTACTTAAAAATTGATTGAGTAAAGCACTTGCATTTGACAAGTTGGCATAAGCATTCGTTTCACCTTCTAGTAAACTGTCAAGCTGTTTAATAAGAAGCTCGTAATTTTCCTCTTTCGTCCCATTATATTGGATGACTTCAAACATGTTTGATAACTCCTTTGTTATAATTAATTTTATACTTAAAAAACATTTGTAAGACAATCGATCTCGTGAAGGTATTTCGCGATATTAATCGAAACATAGTATTGAGGGGTGATTTTATGTCAGAAAAAAGTTCAAAAGAAAAAATTATGGAAGCTGCTGCACAATTATTTTACTATAACGGTTTTAAAGGAACATCGATTCGTGCAATTACTGATGAAGCGAACGTTAACGTGTCCCTGATTAGTTATTATTTTAAAAATAAGCAAGGTTTACTAGAATATATGATTGTTGAGTATTACGAAAATTATTTAAAGCTTTTAGAAGAGTTAACCGTTGATGAGCAGGCTTTAAAAGAACCGAAAATATTTTTTAAGTCAATTGAAGAAATTATACATTATAAGTACGATCATTTTCAATTTACTTGTTTTATTCAACGGGAATTGTCTTTAGATAATATGTTTATTCGGGAGCTTTTTTCGACATACGTGGCAAAGGAGAAGTTTTTGTTAGAAAAAATGACCCACGCCTTAGCGAGTCACTATAAAATAAATAACCAGCAAATGGATGTACTTTATATTCAATTAAAAAGTTTATTGAACGGACCTTTTGTGTATGTGAATGATTGGCAAGGAGATTATCAATGGGATGGAACTGAGAAAATCTTCATAAAAACGTATATTAATACATTAAGTGAATGGTTTTTTCCTCAAAAAAATCGTTAAAGGGTCATAAATTGATGAAATTATCGTTTATTCTGTGAAATATTTAGCAATTATTTGTCAAAACATGCTATGATATGATTAATAACTTTATTGATTTGGTTGGAGTTGGGAGGCATCTAATTGAAAACCATTATAGCCATTTTATTAGTCATTGTTTTATTCATATTATTTAGTGTCATTATAAGAAAAAAAGTATATAAACGTGTGGATCAATTAGACAGCAGAAAAGTACGTTTAATGAACAAGCAAGTTGCAGAAGAGCTAGGTAAAGTTCGCGAATTAAATTTAACAGGTGAAACCGAAGAACTTTTCGAATCATGGCGCAGTGAATGGGATGATATTAACGGACGTGTATTTACGAATCTTGAAGATGATCTCATGGACGCTGAAGAGTTCGCGGAAAAATACCGTTTTAGAAAAGCATTCCATATACTAAATGGAATTGAAAAAACTTTAAACAAAGTTGAAAAAACAATTAATGATATATTCGATGAGGTTGAGCGTCTCCTCTCATCTGAAAAGGATAGTCGCCAAGAAGTTGAAAGACTCACTCCTCGAATAAGTGAAGTGCGTAAAAGAGTGTTAGAAAATGGTTATCAATTAGGAAAAGCGGAAGTCGTCTTTGAAGTTGAATTAGATGAAATTGAAGGGGACTTGCTGCATTACGATGAACTAACTTCTGAAGGTAATTATACGGACGCATACGCTCTTGTTGAAAGTATGAAGGAAAGATTGGATGAAATTGAACGTAAAGTTGAGACGTTTCCAGAATTGTATCGCATGTTAAAACAAGTGATACCAGAAGATTTAGATCATCTTCTTAATGGAATAAAAGATATGCGCGAAGAAGGTTTTCGAGTTCATTTACTTGGGTTTGATAAGGAAATACATACACACCATGAAACATTATTAGATTTAGTGGAGCAGTTAAATAAAGGATTCGATGATTACGTAGAAGATAAAATTGAACAAATTAAACAACGTATTTTAGAAATATATGATGATTTGGAAAATGAAGCTTTAGACCGCAATTTTGTCATGCAGCGGATTGACGATATCGAGGAAAAAGTTAAAGACGCTCAAGTGCGGTTTCAGAAAACGAAAGAAAATGTCATGGCCGTTAAAGAAAATTATCATTTAACCGATGAAAAATATGAACAGCAATACCAATTAGAAAAGGCAATTGACTTACTGCAAAAAGGAGCTCATCAGCTAAATGATCTCGTTGAAAAAGAAGACGAGCTATTTTCTTCTATTCGGGTTGAGTTAGAAAAATGGCTTAAAGATTATGAAGCATGGCTTGAGTCACAAGAGGCATTTGATTTTTATTTGCACAATTTAAGAAAAGACGAGCTTGAAGCAAGGGATCAAATTGATGAATTAAAGCAAGAAATTGTTTCAATTAGACTGACATTGCAAAAAAGTAATTTAATCGGCTTACCTGATTACATAGTTGAGTTAGTCGATGAGTCAAGGGCTTTAGTTAGTGAGGCTGTTGAAACGTTAAGTGAGCAACCCCTTGACATGGAAAGAATTACAACAGCGATTCAAAAAGCAGAAAAGCACGTCGGAAGAACAGTAGAACAGACAAAATTGTTAATCGAGCAAGCCCATTTAGCAGAAAAAGTGATTCAATATGCGAATCGGTACCGTAGTAAATATCCTGTTTTAGCTGCAAAATTAGCTGAAGCTGAGCTTGCTTTTCGTGAATATCAATATGAAGTGGCATTAGAAGGTGCCGCGCAAATCCTTGAGGAAGTTGAACCAGGCGCACTTAAACGAATAGAAGAAGTGCTTGAGACATCTGTTTCTTAATAGGAAGTAGGGGAGTAACGATGGAACGGTTTATACTTATCATCTCTTCTGTACTTTTTACAATCACATGGGTTTTACTCATATTTATTACAGTTAATCAATCTGGACCAACCTATGTCGCAAAAAGTTATACAAAAATCGAAGAGACTACATTACAACATAAAACATTTGAGCCCTTCATCCCTCTTGTAGATGCACGGATGCAGCAAAAGGAAGAAGAGGAAGATTTGGAAGCAGACGTAGAAAACGAAATTCAAGAGCGAGGGCGTTCCTTGGAGGATTATCCGATTTACGATTTGCCTAATGATGATGACGGTGTTTCTATCGATGATTTATTAGATATGCTCGATTTAGAAACCCCTACATTTTAATAACTAAAGCTTGTTGATGCTCCTTAAATAAGGGCTCAGCAAGCTTTTATTTTTGTTTAAGTAAACATGTTGTAGCATTCATTTGAAAAGTTTTACTGTATTATGATAATATAATTCGATGCAGATGAATAAAAGGGGTATAAAAATGATTTATTTAGATAATAGTGCAACGACGAAGCCTGATGATGATGTTTTAAAAGCTTTTTATACAGCATCTAAACAGTTTTTTGCGAATCCGTCGTCTATTCATAAAGCAGGTGGGCAAGTAGAAACGCTTATGCAGAAGGCGAAGGAGCAAATCGCGAAACTTTTAAATATAAAAACTGAGTCAATCATTTTTACTTCTGGAGGAACAGAAAGTAATAACTTAGCGATTAAAGGAGTCGCTTATCGATATAAAAATCGAGGGAATCATATTATTACTTCATCGATTGAGCATCCTTCAGTGCATGAGGTATGCCGGCAATTAGAAGAAGATGGATTTCGAATCACGTATTTATCGGTTAATGAGAATGGTCAAATCGATTTAAATGAACTGAAAGAAAGCATAAGTGATGAAACGATTTTAGTCACTTTAATGCATGTAAATAATGAAATTGGTTCGGTTCAGCCAATCGAGGAAATCGCTCAAATTTTAACACATTATCCGAAAGTGTTTTTTCACGTAGATGATGTGCAAGGGTTTGGAAAAATACCCCTCGATTATTCAATGGCTGGGCTAGATTTAGTGACAATTTCTGGGCATAAAATTCATGGTTTAAAAGGGACTGGATGCTTAATTAAAAAGGAACACGTTCATTTAAAGCCGCTCATGTTTGGTGGCTCTCAAGAATTTAGTATTCGCCCTGGAACAGAAAATGTCGCAGGGGCTGTTTCGTTAGCGAAGTCGATTCGATTATCCGTTGAAAGACAAGCGAATTACGATCGGTTAAAAAATTATAAGGAAAAGATTTTTGATGCGTTAAAATCAAATCCTTTCATCCATATCAATTCGCCGAAAAATGGAGCTCACCATATCGTTAATTTTTCGGTTAAAGGGTTTAAACCTGAAGTGTTAATCCACGCTTTAGGTGAAAAAGATATTTACGTTTCAACAAAATCGGCTTGCTCATCAAAAATAAATGAGCCAAGTCATGTACTCATGGCTTGTTTTCAAGATGAAGCTATTGCGACATCGGCACTTCGGGTTAGTATGAGTATTGATCAATCGGAAGAAGATATTCAAGTTTTTTTAACGGAAATAGATCATATTATTAAAAAATACGAACATATAATGGGGTCATCACAATGATTTACGATCATATTTTAATTCGTTACGGGGAATTAGCGTTAAAGGGTAAAAATAGAAGCTTTTTTATCCAGCTTTTAAAACGGAATATTAAAGGGAAACTCAAAGATTTTCCGAATGTAAAAATTCGGGATCAGCACGATTTTATGTACATTATTTTAAATGGTGAAGATCATGAAGCAATTATTGAACGGTTAAAACATATTTTTGGTATCCATTCGTTAAGCTTAGCGTTGAAGGTGGATAATGATGTTGAGGCGATTAAGGAAGCATGTTTAAAAGTGTTAAATAAAGGTCACGGAGAAACGTTTAAAATAAGTGCGAAACGTCCGAATAAAAATTTTCCGATACAGTCTCAAGAAATGAACCATATTCTCGGAGGCCATTTATTAAAAAATAGTACTGGCTGGGAAGTTGATGTTCATAACCCTGACGTTAATATACGCGTTAATATTCGGCATGATGCGACGTACATTACTGAAAAAAATATAGAAGGTAAAGGCGGTTTTCCAGTCGGTTCAACGGGAAAGACGTTGTTAATGCTTTCTGGTGGAATTGATAGCCCTGTTGCAGGTTATTTGGCAATGAAGCGGGGTGTTGAGCTTGAGGCAATTCATTTCCATTCACCACCGTTTACGAGTGAACGAGCGAAGCAAAAAGTAGAAGATTTAACGCGGGTCTTAACGAAATACGGTGGTGATATTAAACTGCATATCATTCCATTTACACAATTACAGCAAAAAATTTTTACGAATGCACCCCATAATTATGGCATGACGATTATGCGACGGATGATGTTAAGAATTAGTGAAAAAGTCGCTGAAAAGCAAGGGATTTTATCGATTACAACGGGAGAAAGCTTAGGGCAAGTGGCGAGCCAAACGATGCATAGTATGCACGCTATCAATGAAGTGACGAATTATCCAATGATTCGCCCGTTAGTGACGATGGATAAATTAGATATTATCAAAATATCTAAGGAAATTGACGCTTATCCAATTTCGATTCGTCCTTATGAAGATTGTTGTACGATTTTTGTACCGAAAAGTCCAAAAACGAAACCTAAAAAAGATAAAGTGAATCGTTATGAGAGTCAATTTTCTTATGAAGAAGATATTTTAAAAGCCGTTGAAGAGATGAAAACAGTGACAATCAGTAGTAAAGAACAGATTGAAGAAGAACTTTTTAATGATTTACTATAATGCCATCATTTTCATTGTATGCTTAACCTCCTAACTCAGCACAATAATGAGTGATAAGGAGGTGAGACGCCATGGCAAACCGAAGCTCAAATTCAAATCAACTTTTAGTGCCTGGAATTGAAGCGGCATTAGATCAAATGAAGACAGAGATTGCTTCAGAGTTTGGTGTTCAGCTTGGCCCTGATTCAACATCTCGTTCTAATGGTTCTGTTGGTGGAGAAATTACTAAACGTTTAGTAAGACAAGCCCAACAACAAATGAGTGGTCAATAACTTTAAATATTTTATATAAGGGTAGCCTTAGTGCTACCCTTTTCTTATTGAATAAATATCACATATTCTTTAAAATTGAATTTAATGGTTAATTAAAAAGCTATTTCGTAAATTGTTCTAGATTATAATCAAGCATTTTATGGATAGTTCATTTAGGAGGATAAAAAATGGGGAAATTGTGGGTTGCTGACAAAATTTATACGATGCGAAAAGAAAATGATGTCGCAGAGGCTATTTTTACGAAGGAAGGAAAAATAGTATCTGTTGGGTCTAAAGAAGAACTTAAGCAAGCACATCAAAATGACATTAGTGAGACGATTGAGTTAGATGGAACTGTTATACCAGCATTTATTGATAGTCATTTACATATTGTCGGCTACGGTCAAAAGTTATCTCGATTAGATTTATCAAATATTAAACGTCGCAATGATATTTTACAATCGATTAAAGAGGAAGCAGGTCGTGTGACAAAGGGGACGTGGCTAATCGGTGATGGATTTAATGAGAACAGTTGGGATGACTCAACGATGATTCATATTGATGAATTAGATGCGATCTCTACGGACATTCCGATTGTAATTAACCGCGTTTGCCGTCATGCTCTCGTTGCGAATTCAAAGGCGATTGAGTTAGCCGAGCTAAATTTAGACGCTTTAAATGAAGGGGAAGTGGAGAAAGATTCTAAGGGCAAAATTAGCGGGGTCTTTCATGAGGAAGCAGCTGATTTAATCAAAGAAAATATCCCTCAGCCTAGTGTAGATGAGCTTGCGGACATGATGAATAAATCGATAGACAGTCTTTTATCTTTCGGAATCGTCAGTGGGCATACGGAGGATTTAAGCTATTTCGGTTTTCATAAAGCGTATGAAGCGTATAAAAAAGTCATCAGTGACCGTAAAGATTTCCGAGCGCATTTATTAGTTCACCATCTAGTTGTCGATGATTTTTATAAAGAGGGGCTTCTCCCGATAAAACGGGATGATTGGTTAGAATTCGGTGCGATGAAAATATTCGTCGATGGCGCTTTAGGTGGACGAACAGCGCTTTTATCCGAGCCTTATGCGGATGATCCTTCTAAAACGGGGTTAGCTGTTCATTCAGATGAGGAATTAAAACGTTTAGTCGAACAAGCTCGGTCTTACGGAATGAATATCGCTGTTCATGTGATCGGTGATTTAGCGTTAGAGAAAATTTTAGATTTAATCGAACAAATACCGCCGAAAGCTGGGTTAAGAGACCGGATTATACATGCGCAAATTACCCGTCCTGATTTAGTCGAACGGATGAAAGAGTTACCAATCATTGTCGATATTCAGCCGACCTTTGTCGCATCTGATTTTCCTTGGGTCATTGATCGTGTTGGCGAAGAACGGGCCAAGCATTCCTATACGTGGCGGAAATTTATCGATGAAGGACTTTTATGTGCGGGCGGTTCTGATGCACCGATAGAAGATGCAAACCCGTTATTAGGCATTCATGCTGCAGTAAAAAGAGCTTCAGCCATTGACGGAAAATCATATTATCTAGATCAAGCCTTATCGGTTTTTGAAGCAGTGCAATTGTATACAACGAATGCCGCCAAAATTATTGATAAAGGTGATTTACAAGGTCTAATTGCACCTGGTCACTTTGCTGATTTTATCGTATTAAATGATGATATTTTTGAAGTAGACGAAGCGGACATTAAAGACTTACAAGTGAAAAAGACGATTGTTAACGAAAATATCGTTTTTGAAAAATAAAGTTTTATGAGCAATAAGGGTTTGATAATCTTTATTGCTCTTTTTTTATGAATAATTTTCCAATTTGGACTCACTCTAAATAATAGGAGGTGAACTCCGTGGGGTGGGTCATCGGTATAACTAGTTTATTCGTTATCATTTTCGTATTTATTTTATTTTCGCGGATGCACGTGGAAATCGCATTTACATACAACGAAAAGGATAAAGAACTACTCGTATCTATTCAGTGGTTACGACTTATAAAATTTAATAAAACAATTTCTTTTGCGGATTTAGAAGAGCAGCTTAAAGAAGAAAATGACGACTTCGATTTGGAGGAAAAACTAAAATCCTTTAATGATGATAACGAACAAGATCAATCGTTAATGCAAAAGTTTAAGCTGGCTAAACATCTATTACCAGAATTTAAAAAGATGCTAAAGTCAATCCGGTTAGATCAACTCGAATGGGTGACGTCATTAGGTTTAAAACATGCTGATCAAACCGCAATGTTGACGGGATTATTGTACGCAGTAAAAGGGATGGTCAGTTCTTTTTTTATAACGATGATGCAAAACGCGACTCATCCGAAAATGACTGTGACCCCAATCTATGTGAAGCCGACTTATGAAACAGAGGTAAAATGTATATTCTCCTTTAAAATCGGTCAAATTATGCGTGATATGTTTCGGATTTTACTACAGTATAAAAAATTTAAGAAGGTGGGTAAACATGAGCGAGCATCCAATTAACGAAATGATGGTTACAGCAATGGAAAATTTAAAAGAAATGATTGATGTCAAAACGATTGTCGGGGACCCTATTGAAACGGCCGATCAGTCGACGATTATACTACCTATTTCGAAAGTAGGCTTCGGATTTGCTTCAGGAGGTAGTGAATTAACATCAAAGAGCAAATCATCGAGTGATGATGAATATAATTCTGATATGAGTCAACAACAACCGTTTTGCGGAGGTACGGGCGGAGGAGTTTCAATTACTCCAATTGCTTTTTTAATTGTAAGTAGAAATGAAGTGAAAACCGTTCATTTAGACGACAACACACATATTATTGAGAAATTAATCGACCTTGCTCCAGAAGCTGTCGAAAAAATCCAAATGATGTGGTATGAAAATAAAGGGCAATTAAGACGCCGTAAAGGAGATCGCAATATTCCTGATTAAACAGAAGAGCCACTTTTGAAAATCAGTTGAATGACGCTCAGCCCGTTCACATTTTTCCGGTCAAAATATGAAGTTATTTTAAAAGTCCCTCCATGTTTGCTAAAATATAACGAGATGAACTTTGTGGAGGGACTTTAATGGAAGAACAAATCGAACATTTGTTTACGTGGATTGATGAAACGACAACTATGATTGAAAAAGAAGAAAATGCCCCTTATATTGAAGCATTGATAGCTTCAACGGATATATTATTCGATCAAAAATTACCAGACAATTTAAAAGATGATTATGCGAATAAATTAATGGTTCAATTAGAAAAAATTAATTTGGATGAATTTGATCTAGAGGCCCGAAGAAAAGCGATGCAGCTTGCTATTTTAAAAGGGATGAAAGGTGCTACCCAAGAGCATCACTACATAACGCCAGACACGATCGGGTTATTTATCGGTTATTTAGTACAGAAATTTATGAATGGGAAAAAAGAATTTGAATTGTTTGATCCAGCTTGTGGGACGGCAAATTTACTCCTATCCGTCATGAATCAGCAGCGGGATGTGACTGTACACGCGTTTGGTAGTGAAGTCGACCCAACGTTGATTCGGCTTGCTTACAATAATGCGAATTTATTAGAAAAACCGATTGAATTTTTCCATCAAGACAGCTTGAAGCCAATCTTACTCGAACCAGTTGATGTCGTCGTATCGGATTTGCCAGTCGGATATTATCCAGACGATTTAACGAGCGAGGGATATAAATTAAAAGCTGAAGAAGGGCATTCATTATCTCATCTTTTATTTATTGAGCAAAGTATTAATTATACAAAAGAGGGCGGCTATCTTTTTCTTCTAGTCCCAAGCTTTCTATTTTCAAGCGATGATGCGGAGAAAATTCAAGCTTATTTAAAGGAACATACACATATTGTCGGTTTACTCGAGCTGTCAGATACAATGTTTAAAAATGAACAATATAGTAAAAGTATTTTTATTTTACAAAAGAAAGGTCCAGCGACGAAAAACCCTAAAAAAGCGTTGTTAGTTCAGCTACCATCCTTTAAAGACGTGAAAGCGATGGATTATATTTTAAATGAAATTAATGACTGGTTCGTTCAGGAACGAGCAGGTGATTAATTTAACTACATGTGAAGTCTCCGTTATGTTTTGTAACGGAGCTTCTTTTTCAGAAAAAAATTGGGAGGAGACAAATTAGTGGGAGAAGAGCGGGTATTGAATGAAGTTTTTAAATGGGAAAAAGAATTAAGAGATTATGTGACGAGTGATTTTGAGAAGTTGTATGATTTATCGCTTGATCAATCTTTTAAAAATTTACCCCAAGCATATCAGGATAAGTTTTATGACGTCATTGATCAATGGTTTTTATACACGTACACTTTTTTACAAAGTACGGCGATGCAAAACGAAGCGGTGAATCGAGTTTTACAAGTGGCAAGAACATATGATGAAACGATTGAAAAGGTTGAAGATTTGCGTCATTTATCGATTGAGAAATTAACTTACTTAGCTGATCAACAAATTGCGAAAAACCGTCTTTATGCATTAACTCAAGGAGGCTTGACAGGGTCTGGAGGTTTCCTGTTTTTATCATCGGACTTGCCAGTTATGGTCGCACTCAACTTAAGAACCGTTCAAATGGTCGGAACAAGCTTCGGCTACAATATGCATCATCCAGCAGAAATGTTACTCGCCCTAAAAGTGTTTCATGCAGGGATGTTACCGAAAAGAATGCAGTACGAAGCTTGGGAGAAGTTGAAAAAAAACACGGAAAAATCATATTCTGCCCTTTTAAACGAGCAAAATTTAACAGATCAGACGTGGCTTGAGCAGCCGATTCAACAAATTTTTAAAACGATAGCAATTTTAAGCTTAAGAAAGAAAAAATTTCAAGGCATTCCCCTTCTTAGTATCGGAATTGGTGCCACGGTGAATTACCGATTAGCGAGAAATGTTACGAGCTTGGCAAAACATTTTTACCAATATCGTTTTATACATGATAAGCGTGTAAAGTAATTTTTTAGTCTTTTACGATTAGAACATCAACTTCTGCATAGCGAATAATATGCTCTGAAACACTACCGATAAAAAAACGCTCAATCGCGGTACGTCCAGTAGCACCACAAATGATGAGATCACAATCATATTTTGGTGCTATTTTTTTGGCTATTTTTACTTTTGGGGAACCGTATTCTAAATCAGTTACAACATTAGTCAAATCTGCTTTAATAGCGCGGTCCTTATACGTTTTTAATAAAGCTTGTGCATCATTTTGTAATCGTTCAGATGTGTTTCTGTCATATGCTTCTACGGAGGAATATAAATTCGTTTCAATGACGTGAGATAACACTAATTTCGAGTTATTCCGTCGTGCTATGTCTAATGCTTTTTCAAAAGCCCTATCAGACCCTTTTGAACCATCAAGCGCAACAAGGATATTATGATATTCAAACGACATAGGCTTGCCTCCTTTAAAATTTTATTTAAGTATACCAAAACTGAATCGACCTGTTAATAAAATATGTTCGCTTGCAAAAAAGTGTTAGGAAAGG
>CALKAL010000122.1 GCA_937983065.1 uncultured Bacillaceae bacterium
GGCTGTAGAATGTGATAAAAGGTAAATAGGGTATTGAATGAGCTGTTTTATTTTTTTATAAAAACGATTTTTGATAGGGTGCTTTTCAAAGCCTAATTTTTCAGTCCCTCTATTTAGCACCGTAATCCCGATAATACCTTTTATTTCTTCATTATTCACATGCTCTTGAACGTATGTCGCTAAGTATGGTAATGATTGTTTTACGAGTTTATAAGTTATGATTGCTTTTTTTATTTCACTTTTTATTCCGAATGTACGCCTTAATATTTTGACGTTATGAAGATGTATTTTAATTAACAAATCATTTTTGTTAATGACTGTTCCATCTGAAAGGACGAGTCTATAACCTTTATACCGAGTTAATCTTACCCTTAAAATCGTTGGAGATTCTTTCTCTTCGTTTAAATATTGAAGTCGTGTTAATGAAAAATAGATTGGATCCATCAAATCCCAAGTTGTTATGAAAAAAGATTTCAATTTCAATGTTAATCATCACCGTCCATCTATAACAGTACAATGGATATTTTTTGCATCGTTTCATTTAATATTCATTGGCAATTATAGGAATAGTATATAAGAAAGGACGACTGAACGTGACGTACACTTGTATAATCAAATGCTTTTAAAGGGAGTAATTTTACTAAATCCAAAAATTGCTATAAACTTAAGGTGTTATCGATTCACTTTGTATTTTTGTGGAAAAATAATGGAGGTAACTTAGATGTCATCTACTATTAAAAAAGAAATGTCTCAAGAACAACGTAATGAATTAATTAAAATATTGCATAAGCGTTTTGAAGAAAATATGCACCGTCATGAAAAATTAGAATGGGTTAATGTTTTAGAAAAACTTGATGATCGTCCAGAAAAACTATGGTCTTTAAGTGAGATGGAGAAAACTGGGGGCGAGCCAGATGTAGTTGGTTATGATGAAAAGAATGACGAATATACGTTTATTGATTGTTCGAAAGAAAGTCCAAAAGGCCGTCGGAGCGTTTGCTTTGATCGGGAAGCATTAGAAGCGAGGAAGAAAAATAAACCTGAAAATAATGCGATGGATATGGCTAAAGAGATAGGAATTGAAATGTTAACGGAAGAACAATACCGAGAACTGCAAAAACTTGAGCCTTTCGATACGAAAACATCAAGTTGGGTACAAACACCTATTGATATAAGAGAACGTGGTGGTGCGTTATTTTGTGATTATCGTTATGGACATGTATTCACTTATCATAACGGTGCGGAATCTTATTATTCAGCAAGGGGATTTCGTGGAATATTAAAGGTTTAAATTAAAAAATACCTACAGCAATGTTTTTATAATCGATGCTGTAGGTTTATTTTTATAATTGTTAATGATGCTTTAAGCCATCAATATATCGTACTAAAAATACCTAACATACTAGTAGCTAATATTAGTAATAAACTTGAGCTCCAATTAATTATAGCCCCTTCTGCCGTTAGGAAAGAGCAGCTGTATTGTCGCGGGTATTAATGATAAGTCGATGATGAAAAAGTTCATTTAATTTGTAAGTTTCAATTTCTTGAGTTAACTGTCCTTCGTGAATGATACCAATTATTCTGGAGGTAATTTTCTTAACGAATTTTGCATCGTAGTTCCAAAGTACAGTTCACGAATAAGTAGATTCGACTCAACAGTTTTGATCACGATGTAAAGCATTTCTTTAACTGCTTGTTTAGGGTGCTTATCATTAAAAATCTCTGTTTGACTGAATTATCCTTTTCTCTTAAGGAATTTGAACGGCTGATATCACGGAATGTTATGCTAGGCTAATCATTTATTTTAAAAAGATGCCTTCGACTAACAGGAGCATTAAAGAAAATCTATGAGGAATATCTAATTAATCATTGTGTGACGATGTTTTATTTTATCATTATTTAAGCTAAAATAATGGTAACTGAGTCAGTAGTTTGGAGGTGGAATTTGTGTTAAAAAAAGAAATGAAACAAATCATTATAGAAACGTTAAGTCAAACTTTAAAACCAAAATTTGTACTTGTCTTTGGCTCTTATGCAAAAGGAACGGCACGTGAGAATAGTGATTTAGATATCGCCTATTATTCAGAAGTCGAATTTACGGATTATGAACGTTTTTTGTTAGCGGGAGAGTTATCGAACAAGTGCAATGTTGAAGTAGATCTCATTGATATAAAAAATATTGATACTGTTTTTGCAACACAAATTTATTCTACAGGCGAATTACTGTACTGTACGGACGAAAATTTATTTATTAAGGAAAGAATAAAAGCCTATTCCATGTACGTAACTTTAAATGAACAGAGAGCAGTTATTCTTGAAGGCATTAAGGAAAGAGGAAGTATTTATGGTGAATAATGATGTGATTTTAAATAAAATCGCAACAATTGAAAGATGTATCGAACGTATAAATGAAGTATACGCTAATAACCCAATAAACTTACAAAATTTTACGAAGCAGGACAGTATTATTTTAAACATACAAAGAGCTTGTGAAGCAAGTATTGATATTGCGATGCATATTATAAGTGAAAAGAAATTAGGATTGCCCAAAACAAGTCGTGAAGCATTTAAGATGTTGAATGAGGAAGGAATTATAGATCAAAATTTAACAACATCGTTAATGAACATGGTAGGTTTTCGTAATATTGCTGTTCATGATTATCAAAGTATTAATCTTAATATATTACAGGCAATTATCGAAAAGCATTTAGTCGATTTTACGAACTACACAAAATGTGTCATAGAATGGGGCAATTCTTAACTATAAACATAAGCAGAATAAAAGGGGTAAGAAAAAATAACTAAAAACACACTAAAGTTAATTGTGCGATAGTACGTTAATTTGAAATAACAGATATGGATACGTTTGAATGTTAATAACTAAATCTTAGGAGCAGGGTTACCTGCTTTTTTTAATTTTTTAAATCAAATTTCCTATGTTTTTGGGGTATTAATATTTTTAGTTCAAATATTTATAACTGAACAAAGCGTTAAATACGAATTGAAAATTAAAACTTTGGGAAGATAAGACTGACTATTTATAAGGAGGTTAGAAATGTGACTAATAAAAAAGATGAAGGTATAGAAAATTTAGTGAATGAAGAAAAACGCGAAACGTTAACGACACGGCAAGGTCACCCGGTTAAAGATAACCAAAATATACGAACGATTGGAAACCGTGGACCAGCCACTTTAGAGAACTATCATTTTATTGAAAAGATATCCCATTTCGACCGTGAAGAAGTGCCAGAGCGAGTAGCGCATGCACGTGGGACTGGCGCGTTTGGTTATTTTGAAACGTATGGCAAGGTAGGAAATGAACCAGTCGAAAAATATACTCGAGCGAAAGTTTTTTCTGG
>CALKAL010000123.1 GCA_937983065.1 uncultured Bacillaceae bacterium
AGTAATTGATCAAGTTTTTGTTCAATATTTTTTATTTGATTCTTTTGTTCGCGGCTTCTACGAAAAGCAGTCACTAGGATAATAATTATTCCAATCATCACTAACAATACAAAGATTTGTACGATCATATCACCGATTAAAATTTGGTTAACGGGCATTATTTTTCCTCCTCATCAAGCAATAACAGATGTAGGCTTACTATATTTCTATATGTATTGTAGCATTTTGAAAATAATATTCATATTTGAGGGGCCCAAAAAAGATCCACTTTTTAAAAGTAGATCTTTTTTAAGTACTGAATAGCATTCAATTATAATTTCTTAAACTTTACACTTCTTTAAACATTAGTGTAATAATCGTAGTGCCGACGAAAGTTGTAATTCGGAATGCGGAGTCAAGCCCGTTCCAAGTACCACTCTGCCACATCGCAAACCATTCTCCTCCAACAACTTGGAAGCCGAAAAACCATAGAGCAACGGCTAATAAAAGTCCGACGAAGCCCCATTTTTTTGCACCGTGGAATTCTTCTGGTGTTTTCTTAATATTTTTCAACATATAATAAGCACCAAATAAACACGCTAGAGCAATCACCCATTCGACAGCAATAATTAAAATATAAGCAATATGATAAATGACGACAGAATCAATCGCTCGGTACATGAGTGCATTTCCTTCAAAGGTTGTTTCCATACTTAATACCCCTTGAACGAAATTAAAATTCGATTGATAGTCTGTCACATTACCAAATGCAACTACTAATACATAAAGACCAAAAAACCCGACTAAAGCTGTCATTGTTAAACGTATCACATGGTTTGTAGTCATTTTTCTCTCACCTCCTTTATAAAAATATAATATTGTATTCAGAAGAAATCAATTATTTTGACAGTTTTTAGATGAAAAACGTTGCAAAAATATGAATTATGTCGATTTAGTGTTTTTGAATTCATGTAATAATGGGACTTACTTGTTTTTAAATTTTCTTTGAAAATATCGCTTATAACTTCTTACTCGTTTCATAACTCCGGTGTCTCGTCCATATATTTAGATGAGGAGGTATCGAATGATGAAGCGATTATTATTTATATTCATTTGGCTAATCGGGTTATTATTACTAGTCTATTTATTAAAAATCCCGTTTCCGACTTTTTTTCAATCGACGGATACGACAATGCCGTTAGCAAATAAAATAATCATTATCGACCCTGGTCACGGTGGTCCTGATGGTGGTGCACAAAATCAAGACGTAAAGGAAAAATCAATTACGCTGAAAACAGCCTTTTATTTAAAAGATTATTTACAGCAAGCAGGGGCCATCGTCTATTTAACCCGGGAGACGGATATCGACTTGGCGCCAGATGATTTGAGAGGCTTATCGAAAAGAAAAGCTTATGATATAAGGAAGAGAGTTTCTTTCATTAATGATAGTCATGCGGATTTATTTATAAGTATTCATCTTAATTCTTTAACAGATCGTCGCTGGAAAGGGGCGCAAACTTTTTATTTTTCAGGAGACGAAAATGAAAAGTTAGCTAAGGCAATTCAAGAGCGAATGCGGATGATCTCGGATACGAATCGGGAAGCGTTAGCAATCAACCATGTCTATTTATTAAAAAATGCAAATAAAACAGGTGCATTAGTCGAACTCGGTTTTTTATCGAATGAAGAAGAAGCGCAAAAGTTACTCGATGAAAATTATCAGCGGGAATTAGCTTCGGGCATTTATCAAGGCATTGTTGAATATATCATGGAGGAAAGTGCACCATAAACGTTACAACTGAGACTTTTAATCATTTATGTTATACTGACTTTGCAAACAATTTACTAATAAAAGGATGGTGTATCTCTTGATCACAGTTGAACGAATCCATGAATTACTGAATCCAATTAAAGATCCACATATACATAAAACATTTGAGGAAACGAATGCGGTTCAAGATATAAAAATAAGAGAAGAGCGAAACCACGTCAGTATAAAAATTGCTTTAGCGAACCCAAATTCTGCTGAGCAAATGCAGCTCCAACAAGAAATTGTCGGCTTACTTAAAAAAGAAGGGGTTGGTACTGTCGGTTTACGATTTACCGAATTACCTGAAGAGCTCCGTAAAGAATATCTTAATGAAGCAAATAAAGAACAAGAACGTAATTTAATTGGACAAACAGGGACGACCTTTATCTCTATTGCTAGTGGTAAAGGTGGGGTTGGGAAATCGACGGTAACGGTTAACCTCGCTGTCAGCCTTGCCCGTTTAGGTAAAAAAGTCGGAATTGTTGATGCGGATATTTACGGCTTTAGTGTACCTGATATGATGGGGATTGAAAACCGTCCGAAAGTTCGTGGCGAGAAAATTATTCCTGTTGAACGTTTCGGGGTTCAAGTGATTTCAATGGGCTTTTTTGTTGAAGATAATTCACCGATTATTTGGCGTGGCCCAATGCTCGGTAAAATGCTTCAAAGCTTTTTTAAAGAGGTGGAATGGGGCGATTTAGATTATCTTCTATTAGACTTACCTCCAGGAACAGGTGACATTGCGATGGATGTTCAAACTTTACTTCCGTCTTCTAAACAAATTATCGTCACAACCCCTCACCCGACAGCTGCTTTCGTTGCCGCTCGTGCAGGGCAAATGGCATTAAAAGCCGAGCATGAAATTTTAGGTGTCATTGAGAATATGGCTTATTTTGAAAGTAAGTTAACGGGTCAGAAGGAGTTCGTTTTCGGTGAAGGTGGCGGAGATAAGCTCGCCGAAGTATTGCAGACAGAAGTGTTAGGAAGACTCCCGCTAGAGCAGCCGTACGATGAAGAAGATATTTTCGCACCAGGTGTTTACCAGGAAGACCACCCGAATGGGAAAGTTTATTTACAACTAGCTAATAAAGTGATTAATCGGACTAAATAAAATGAACCTCCTCGAAAGTGATTTTCATACGTCACTTTTTGAGGAGGTTTTATTGTGAGTAAGTGCGTTTCTAACAGGATAGACGGATGTTGATATGACGGCTTTTTGTTGAAATTTTTAGGTGAAGATCACGTGATTTTTGTCCGAGATCACTGGCAATTAACTAGATCCACCGCCGCCACCTGAACTACTATTTCCGCTATCGCCACCTTGTCCACCACTATCTTCGCCACCGCCTCCATTTTCTTGATCATCTTGCCCTTGCATATTTTGTTGCTGTTCCTGAGCAGCTTTAAGTAATGTTTCAATCATTTGTGCTTTAAATAAAGGGCTTTCTAACGTCTCCTGAATGGAATCTTCTAAATGCGATTTAAACGTTTGGCTTTTTAATGCAGTAGCGATTAATTGCTGCATTTGCTCATTTTGAAAAAGCTGCATTAGTCGCTCTTGATATGTTGAGTCCGTCATCAACCCTTTCATTAAATCTTCATCCGACTCACGGGTTGCTTCAACATAACTTTGTACGAAGGAAGGGTCTTCAAACAATTGACCGAAAAATTGCTTCCCTTTCTCATCATTGAAAGTCTGTTCAATCGCCTGTTTGACGGTTTCCGAATTTATGACAAGCTCGTGCTTCATTTCTTCTTCGTTTAAAACGTCTTTTAGTACATTTTTTCCGTCATCCGTTTTTAATATATCAACGACCATTTTTTTAGTCGCTTCATAATCCTGGTTCGATTGTTGACCATCCGCTTGATTACAGCTTGTCATCATGAACATCATTGCGATAAATAGGATTGTTTTTAGTAATTTTTTCATATAAATAACCCCTCTAATTAACCTATATTCGTTAATATTAGATGGCTGTGAAAAATTATACACATTTAAGACAAGCAAAATAAGCCAATACATGATAAAATACGATACGTAAACACTTGTTTTTAAAGATTAAAGACTAATTAAATATTTATAATTGTGAATAAACCGCACCAATTTGGCACCCGGTTTTTGTTTTAGAGGAGGATTATTTGTGACGATACGAATTTGGTTTAAGCAATTTTTTCTTGTAACTGTTTTACTTGGGATAGTATCAACGCTCATTATGAGTTTTTTCATTCAGCCCGAAATGTATGAGCCTTTTTTAAGTCCTTTTGATGCATGGGAGATTTTCGGCGCTTTAATGTGGTATTCTGCGTTAGGATTTGTTTATAGTATGGTTAGTCAAATGGGCTTTTTCGCCTTTTTAGTCATACATCAATTCGGTATAGGTATTTTCCGTTCATTTTGGAATTACATATTAGCTGTCTTAGTTGCTATTACGTTATTTGACTTAGTTTATTTACGATACATAAGAGCCGATGAGCCTGAAAGTTTATTTCCTTATATCGTCGTTGCGCTCGTATTATTGATTTATGGCTTAGCTGTATCTTACGTAAAAGCAAAAGAGACGAATCGAAAAGCGTTCATCCCAGCTCTGTTCATCATGGTGACAATGACGACATTAGAGTGGATTCCGACTTTACGATTAGACGACTATCAATCAATGATGGTTATGATTGTCCCACTTTTACTATGTAATACGTATCAATTATTAAAGCTTCATCGAATTGTCGGGGTGAAAGAGAAAGATAAAGAAGTAGCAGAAGCGGCTAAATAAGAGGATGATTTAATCGGAGTAGTGAATGATCTACTCCGATTTTTTAAATTTAATGAGTTTATGGTCATTATTTAGGTTTGACTGTTTAACTTAAATTGTGCCACGTTTAGTTGGAAAACCAGACCGTCGAGGCTTAAATATTCGTGTCTTCGATTGTGTGGTTAAACAGGGATTGGAATTGTTTCACTCCTTTTGCATTTGCGTAGTTGTTCAATGGGATGGGACTTTCGCGTTTGACATCTTGCATCTCGCAGTAATACTTTTATTTAATTGTTTCTCAATTGGTCTTGCATAGCCACGTTTATCATTAGACGAAAGAAGACTCCATCCTCAAAACCGATTAACATTCCTGATGGGGGCTAGTTCAATCAATCGGCTCAATTTCAATATCCGCCGGGGACAATAATTCTGTCACTGTAACGAACTGATAACCGTCTTCTTTCTTTAAATGAATTAATTGAGTTAAAACATCCTTTGTATTCGTCAAATGATCGTCTGCTAAAAATAAAATAATATCCCCCGAGGAAAGCTGGTCGGCTAGATATTGACTCGTTTCCTCCGTTTGATCAAATCGATTCACATTACCGAATAAACTCCAAAAAACAGTTCGATACCCTAAAGAGCGAATATGTTGAACGACTTCTTCATTATATTTATTTTCCGGCGGTCTGACGTATGTTACAGGTTCATATTTAAAACGTTTTAACGTATCGACCCCATTTTTAATATCTTCTTCAATTGCCTTCACTGATTTGCTTTCATATGGTTCATTGTAAAAACCGAGCAGGCCAACCTCATGATTTTCAGAAATAATTAACTCCGCAATCTCCTTATTTCTCAAAGCCCATTCTCCATTAATAAAAAAAGTTGCCTTCACTTTTTCATCCTTTAAAACATCTAAAATTTGAATGATGACATCATCACCCCAAGCAACATTAAAAGTTAAGGAGATTTGCTGTTCCCCATTTAAACTTTTCGTAATCGCATCAGCCCTTTCAGATTGTTGAACTGGACTAAAAATGTAAATTGATGAGTAATAACTTGAAACAATGAACAAAATAAGCAAAAAAATAACGGACATTCCTTTTTTCCAACTTGTCCAATTAAAAGTGTAGAACATGGGCACCATACCTTTAAACATTGTTTTAGAAATATATATATGTCTACAAGCATATTTTTAGAATGGACTAGGATTAAATCGTTTAAAAATATACTTTTACATGAATGGGTGGGAAGACGTTGCTAGGATTAATGATTAGTGAAGAAGAGAAGAAAGAGCTAGAGTATTTATTAAGAAGAGAAATGGATGAGCTTTTATTCGATTTCAATTATCAAGGAATTGATGAACAAGTAAAGCAGGCAATTCAAGAAAGGTATACAACGTTATTTAATTTATATAAGCGATTTGCTCCACAATCACAATGTTTAAACTATACCCCGAATAAAAACTTTATCAATCAAGGCAAAAATTAATTTAGATGTTTTTCTGTTGGGGCTATTCGAATTGAGATAATAGCGAAGGAAGATAACGAAGTGGAAAAATGTGATTTTATTTTGATGAAAAGCATGCTAAATATTTCATGCACAAAATGATTGATATTCAATAATATATGTGATATATTTATTCTCGTTGTGTCGGTTTTAAAACTGTTACTGACGTTAATCAAGTTGATAAAAAAGCTTGAAAAACTATTGACATAAAATTGACGCTATGTTATATTAAATCTCGTCGCTAAAAAGCGACAAACAAAAAATCGAACTTTGAAAACTAAACAAAATAGTCTGTCGTCAATTCCTATTTTCTTTTAAGTTTCGA
>CALKAL010000124.1 GCA_937983065.1 uncultured Bacillaceae bacterium
CTACTTGGTGTTTGAATGCCTGATGGGACGACGAGCTGAGCTGTCAGACGAAGGTTAGGGTTTTTACCTGTATCGTTTTCTTCCTCGACAGCATCAATTGTTATAGCGGTATCAAAGGCTCTTTTTTCGATTTCAACACTATCCCAACAGCTCGAAAGTAATGGAACTGCCAAGAAGATGATTAAAAAGATTATTTTTTTAATGACTCTCACCCCTTTTCCTACCTTTAATTTTCATCATTATAAATAATAAAAACGTAATTATTATCGTTAAAGAAAAACCGTAATAACCAATATAGCCAACAACCAACTCCAATTCAGGGAAGTTGTTCGGAAGACTGCTTAATAAATAAATGAAAGGCGAAAGAAATAAAATCAGTTTTATTTTATTTACTTTTTTAAAGATGGATTGAATGCCAAAGATGATAATATCAAAGGTAATAATGCTCGTATTAAAGACGGTAATGATCCAGATGATAAATAATAATGATTCAAATCGAGTGAAAAATTCTCCTGGTATTTCTACTGATCGAGCTAATTCAATTACAGGGAAGATGAGATTCGTCGTGACATGCTTACCAAAGATTAAAATACAAGATAAAAATAATATTAAAATAATAAAATAGGCCCATAAAACACCTATGACAGATTTTTTTGTGACATCTTTCGGGTTTTTAACGAGGGAAATGTAGAACAAAAAATACCCGATGATTCCAGAGCCTGCAATCGATAATGTACTAGGAATTGAAGATGAAACGTGACCTTGAAAATCAGTCTCTAATATCGGTAAACTATGTTGAATATTAATAAAGCCAACTCCGACGATCGAGATAAATAGAGAGATAATTATCAACAGAGGGAAAAATAGTAATTGTAATCGGAACAATGCATAGCGTGATCCAGAAACCGCATAAATGACGACGAGAAAAAATGTAAGAGCAATGACTTCGATGGGAGTTTTATTAAATAAATATAAATGAGAAATTTCGGCAATAGCTCTAATTTCAAAAGCGGTCACTAACATACCGTGAAATCCGAATAAAATAATGAATAAGATAGACAATGGCTTTGTAATAAGCTGTGAAGCGTAGTCAATGAATAATTGATTCGGAAAGTTTTTCGTTATTGTTGATATCATATATACAAGAATGATGACGAGAAAAAGTCCAATCGTTAATCCGACAATTCCATCAAGTCCATTAGTCGTTTGAGCTATTTTCCTCGGTAGGTATAATACGTTAACCGCAATAATGATTGAAGGAATTGAAATCATAATATCCCGGCTCGTTAAATATTCTTCGCCAAGTTGATTTTTAGTATATGAACTCATTTTTATGACAGAGACCTCTTTCTTTCATCTTTGACTTTTAGAAATGATGGCCTACGCTTTATTAAAACAAAAGGTGCGCGAATAAAAGAGTTTTTCATATCATGCAAATTAACAGGTGCGAATGGAGCAGTATATTGTACACCGAAGCTTTTTAAATTGGCCATATGGGTGGTAGTCATAATAAATGCTAGGACAATCCCGTATAAACCTAACGTCGCTGCTGCAATCATATACGTAAAACGTAGTGCTCTAAAGGCAATGGCTAAACTATATTGAGGAATTGTAAAGGATGCAATGGCTGTGATTGCTGTAACAATAACCATGACAGGACTAACAATCCCTGCAGTCACTGCTGCTTCACCGATAACGAGACCGCCGACAATGCCGATAGTTGATCCGATAATTTTCGGAAGCCGAATTCCCGCTTCATGTAAAATTTCAAAAGTTATTGCCATTAATAATGCTTCAATGACAGCTGGAAATGGAACTCCTTCTCTTGCTGCTTGAATCGTAAAGACGAGTTGGGATGGTAATAAATCAGGATGAAAAGAAACTAATGCGATATACAATGAAGGTGAAAAAATTGCAAAAAATGAAGCTACATATCTTAATAATCGAATGACAGAGCTCGTCAACCATCTTTGGCTATAATCTTCCATAGAAAGCATTGAATCAGAAAAGGTAATTGGCGCTATTAATGTAAAGGGTGTTCCTTCGACTAAAATTGCCACTCTACCTTCCATAAGCGCTTGAGTGACTCGGTCGGGTCTTTCAGTGTCGATGAGTTGTGGGAAAGGAGACAGGAAGCTATCTTGGATCCATTGCTCAACCTCTCCCGAATCTAAAACGAAGTCGGTCCCAATACTAGCTAATCTTCGGTTTACTTCATCGACTAACTGATCATTTACAATTCCATCAATATAAGAAACAACAACTCTTTGTTTCGATCGTTTACCAACATAATGCGTTTTTAAACGTAGATTTGGATCTTTAATGTCGTTTCGAATTAATGCGATATTCGTATTTAAATTTTCGATAAAACCATCTTTCGGACCCCTAACTAATGATTCTGACGTAGGTTCATCAATCGCCCTTTTTTCACTCGTTTCAGTTCCGATTAATATGACCGTATCTTGCCCGTCTAAATAAAAAGCAGTGCTCCCAGATAACAATGCTAATGAGACATCATCTAACGTCTTGACGATTTTTATATTAGCGATAGCAATCATGTTGTTATAAATATCCGTTAACGAATGAAATTCCGAACTCCCCATTTTTTCTTGAATCATTTTTAAAATATTGTTATTGATTAAATCCGTATCAACGAGTCCATCTATATAAACGATAGCAAATTTGTAATTTTCACTGTTAATCTCTCTAATAACTAAATCATCGGGTTCACCAAGCATTGTTTTAATGCTGTTCATATTTTCGTCTAGATGGTTTGTGATTTTGATATCAAATGATGCGGATGATTTTTGATTATTTGAAAGTTGATTCGATTTTAATCGCTTCGAACGTCTGCCCATCTGATTCTCTCCTCAAAGTCGTATATATTCATTTTGCCTAGTCCCCCTTTAACTATGCATTGTCTAAGTAAAATTATGATTAGACATTTAATAGGGATTTAGTAGACAGTCTGCGAAATGGGAGCCTATAATACCTGAGTTGCCTGTCTTTGTAGGGGATGCTGGTATTAATGCAATGGGACTATATTGGGATCTATATGGTGAGGGATATGAATACCATATCTATTTGAGGGAATTGAGTACTGAAAATGACTTTGAATTAGTGGAAAAAACAGATGCATTAGACTATACGCTTATGGATTTAAAGCCTGGTACCGATTACTTAATTCGCGTTGAAGCATGGTGGCCAGGAGCGGATTCCTATGATGCCGTTGGGGAAGTGAGCGCTTCAACTATGGAAGATATGTTTCTTTGGCGTACAATAAACTTTATTAGAAACATTGGTTATATTTTTATATGAGGCCCCATGAAGACAGGACAATTACTATTGAAAGAAAAGAGGTTGCTGTGCTGGCAACCTCTTTTGTTAGACAAGTATGATTAGGATTATATTTTACTAATAAATTGAAATTGAAAATCCTCCATCGACTGGAAGTATTGTTCCTGTAACATGTGAAGCGGCGGGTGAAGAGAAGAAGGCAACAACATTTGCGATTTCTTCTGTTTCACCGAATCGTTTTTGTGGCGTTCTGTCTATAATTTTTTCCTTGGTCCCTTCATCAATGATGGCCACTAGATTAGTCTTAATCCACCCAGGAGCAACAGCATTTACGCGAATATTATCTTCTGCAAAATCGATTGCATTTGTTTTAGTCAGCTGGTCTATTGCTCCTTTTGCTGAACTATAGGCTGGTGCTGAACCCGCGCCAAATATTGCCGTCATAGAGGACACATTAACTATACTTGCTATGTCGGATTCTTTTAATAAAGGACGAGCTAGCTCACTAAATAAAAATGATGCAGTTAAGTGTACTTTAATAACTTTTTCAAAAGTTGCTAGCTCCCTTTCATTGCCACCACCTATACCTGCTCCATTAAATAAAATATCTAATTTGTCTAAACTGCTAA
>CALKAL010000125.1 GCA_937983065.1 uncultured Bacillaceae bacterium
ACAAATCTTTTGAGTTTCCTTGGAGATTTGTCCAATAGAAGTGCTCTATAGTACAAATCCTTTAAGCTTTCCTATAGATTTGTTCCATAGATCCTTTATAAAGATTTCATATGGATTATTTGGATGGGTGGATAAAACAATAAAAAATAAGTGAAGCATTTGTTAACCTTCACTTATCCTTTAATTTTATTTCTTGATAAATCGAGTAT
Organism: uncultured Bacillaceae bacterium; assembly: GCA_937983065.1. Lineage (GTDB taxonomy): Bacteria > Bacillota > Bacilli > Bacillales > Alkalibacillaceae > CALKAL01. Next base: position 210 of record CALKAL010000125.1, read on the forward strand.
TCCGTTTCTTTAATTTCATTAACTACCTTTATCGGCAATGTTTTTTTGAACATAGGTCCACCATAGACAAACGTATGGTACTCCCCATATTCACCACAAACATCAACATCATCTGGCAACGAGTTGATCAACTCATCATTAATTTCTTTTCCTAAAAATTCTCTCGCTAACTTTTTTGGATCAAGCGCCGTTATGATTGTTTTATAGCCTAAATTTAAAAATTCGTCCATTAAATCTTTCGTCGATTCGCCCCAAAGAGGGAAAATTGGCTTTAATCGTGTCTTTTTCAAATTATTTTCTCGATACTTTTTAATATCTTCTAGTAAAATATCACCGAACATGACATGGGTGATTCCTTCGTTTTCAGCTTCATGAGTAAAACGTTCCATAGCTTGTTCGTACTCTTCATTCGTTGTAGACGTTTTTAAGTATATTTTTCTCAGCTCGAATCCTAACATTTCCGCCTGTAAATCGAGCAGTTCTTCACTAACCCCGTGGGAACTCACCCGACCAAACTCTTCACTTAACGTCGTAAATAAATATTTAATTTCAATGTCTTCTATTTTAGAAATTCGATGTAAAGCAAGCATTGAATCCTTTCCACTACTAAACGAGACTATGACTTTTTTCATTTTTGCACCTCATACTTTGTAAAATAGTTCTAAAATTTCAGCTACGCGTAAATTTAAAAAATCCAATCATTGAAAGCTAAGCACCATACAGAATTAAAAATTGTGCGCCTTCACTTTGAATTTTATCAATATAATCAATAGTGCTCAATCATAATAAAGGCTTGCGCTTCATTATTTAAAATGACACGCAAGCCTCATATCGTTTTATGTTAAAAACTATTCACTAACTCATCAATTAACGACCCGACATGAGCAACTGCTTTACTAATTGGCTCTGGTGAAGACATGTCAACACCAGCATGTTTCATTAACTCAAGCGGTGTTTTCGTGCCTCCTGCTTTTAATACTTCTAACCAACGATCAATAACAGGTTGGCCTTCTTCTTTAATCATTTGTGAAACAATCGTCGAAACCGTTAAGCCCGCTGAGTACGTATACGGGTAAAGCCCCATATAATAGTGTGGCTGACGCATCCAAGTGAGTTCTGCCCCTTCGTCAATTTCAACGGCATCTCCCCAGAAGTTGCGTAACGTTTCACCCTTTTGTTCTTTCAAAACTTTAGCAGTGAGAGGAACACCTTTTTCAGCTAAATCATAGACTCGACGCTGGAATTCCCCTTCAAGTAAGTGGGTGATGAAGTTATGGTAATACGTTCCGAGTAATTGCATAATGACCCAACGTTTCATCCGCGGTTCGTCAGTTTGTGAGAATAAATAATCCGCTAATAGCATTTCATTCATCGTTGAAGGCGCTTCGACGAAATAAGTTGATGGACGTGTATTAAAAATACGTTGATATTTATTGGCTAAATAAAAATGTCCAGCATGCCCGAGTTCATGAGCTAACGTAAAGGCACTTCTCATATTGTTCGACCACGTCATTAAAATAAACGGATGGGAGCCATACGGACTTGAACAGAATGCACCTGTCGATTTACCGATGTTATCAGCATAATCAACCCAACGTTCACTTAACGCTGTTTTCATAATGTCTGTATACTCTTCACCCATCACACTTAAAGCCTTCAAAATTGTGTCACTTACTTCTTCATATGTCGTTCCAGGATTAAATTCAGGATCAAGCGGTGCCTTTAAATCGACGAAAGTCATCTTATCTAATCCGAGCACTTCTTTCTTTAAATTAGCATAACGACGCATATGCGGTGCGAGTTCCTTTTGAATAACATCAAGTTGATTATGATACATTTCTTCCGTTACTTTTTGCGGATGTAAAAGCATTTGCGTCACATTATCATAGCCTCTTGCCTTAGCGAGGGTCACTTGCTTTTTCACTTCCGCTGCATAAACGGCTGCATACGTATTTTGATAGTTTTTTAACGTCTTTACAAAAGATTCGTATGCTTTATGACGGACTTCCGTATTAGGCGACTGCTCGTATTCATCTTCAAATAAAGCAAACGAATTCGGATATTCCTTTCCATCAGAAGTCGTGAAATTATCAAATTCCATATCCGATGATTTACTACGTTGATAAATTGTATAAGGCGCACCATGAACTTCACTTAAAGAAGCGAGTAATTCTTCAACCTCAGGGCTCAACGTATACGGTTTTTGCTCAAGTAAATCTTCTAAAACTAATTGATATTCGCGTAAACCTTCATGCTCTTTTAAATAATTTTCAATAACCCCGTCTGGAAGAGCTAAAATTTCAGTTTGAATAAACGACAATGCCGCATTTAGCTTTGCCATAGCGGAGGCCATTTTCCCAGCATTCGTCTGGTTAACAGGGTTTGTCCCATCTTCCGAAAAGCGTAAATTAGCATACGTAGCGACTAAAATCACTTTTTCTTGAAGCTTTGTGCGCGCTTCTAAACAGTTAAATAACGTGTCGGCACCTTCATTTAATTTCCCTTTATACTCGGTGACCGTCGGGATGAGCTCCTCAATTTCCGTTAAAGCTTTCTCCCATTCTTCAAGCGAACTAAATAAATCTTCTACCTTCCACGTCTGTTCTACAGGTACTTCAGAACGTTTTAGTCTTGTAGCCAAATCAATTCCTCCTTCAAATTATTTCGGTTTACTAAACATTATAAAGTAAAAAGTGTGTTTTGTGTGAAAAAAATATTTTTTGGCAAGATTAAATGTTTCTATTTTTCCCTTCAAAAAAATATAATTGCATGGATCCTACGTTTCTAATTACCGTTTTAGTGATAAAATAGGACAGGGACAACATTGTCATTCAATACTTAGATTTGCTATGATTAATAGTACTGTAATGTGAAAAAGTACGGAGGTGGACATCGATGTCGAAAATTTCAAAGGAACAAATTAAACATGTGGCCGCTCTCGCAAGACTTGAAATTTCTGAGGATAATCTAGACAAGTATGCTCAGGAAGTAGGGACGTTAATCGAGCTTGCTGAAGAGTTAAACGAAGTAGATACGACAAACGTCAAGCCAACAACCCATATGTTACAAACGAAAAATGTTATGCGTGAAGATGAAGCGAAAAAGTGGACAACTCGGGAAGATATTTTAAAAAATGCACCCGATCATAAAGACGGTTTATTCCGCGTCCCTTCCATTTTAGAATAAAGGAGGAAGCAGTAGATGTCTCAAGATTTAACGATAAAAGAGCAACTAGATCAGCTAAAAAATAAACAAGTGAAAGCATCTGACTTAATTAACGAATCGTTTAAAAAAATTCATGAAAATGAAAAACATATTGAAGCTTTTATTACGTTAAATGAGGAACAGGCAAAATTAGATGCGAAAAAGTTAGACGAGCAAGGTTTTGATGAAAAATATCCGCTATTCGGGATGCCGATTGGGATTAAAGATAATATCGTTACAAAAGGGCTTAAAACGACTGCCGCTAGTCAAATATTAGCTAATTTTGATGACCCTTTATACGATGCCACGGTCGTTAAAAAGTTAAAAGAAGCTGGTGCTATTAATGTCGGTAAAATGAATATGGACGAGTTTGCCATGGGATCGACGACGGAAAACTCTAGCTTTCATGTGACGAAAAATCCTTGGAATACAGACTACGTTCCAGGTGGATCAAGCGGTGGTTCAGCAGCAGCTGTTGCAGCGGGAATGGTTCCTTTTGCATTAGGAACGGATACAGGTGGCTCAGTTCGTCAGCCAGCTGCTTTTTGTGGTGTCGTTGGGATGAAGCCTACATATGGTCGTGTATCGCGCTTCGGTTTAATTGCTTACGCCTCGTCATTAGATCAAGTCGGCCCATTAACTCGAACGGTAGAAGATAATGCTCGCGTTTTAGAAGTCATCTCAGGATATGATGAGATGGATTTATCGTCAGCACCCGTTGATGTTCCTAAATTTACAGACGCTTTAACGGGTGATGTTGCAGGTTTGAAAATTGCTGTACCGAAAGAATATTTCCAAGATGGTTTTGATGAGGATGTTAAGGAATCTGTTAAACATGCCCTCAAACTATTAGAAGATTTAGGGGCAACGTGGGAAGAAGTTTCTTTACCCCATTTAAAATATGCTGCATCAGCTTATTATATTATTGCAGCGAGTGAAGCCTCATCGAACTTAGCCCGTTTTGACGGTGTTCGATACGGAAAACGGTCTGAAAACGCAAATAATATGTTAGAAATGTATACGAAATCTCGTAGTGAAGGATTCGGGGAAGAAGTGAAACGTCGAATTATTTTAGGGACGTTTGCAATGAGCTCGGATTTTTACGAAGATTATTACAAAAAAGCACTACAAGTTCGGACGTTAATTAAACAAGATTTTGAAAACGTATTAAGTGAATACGACTGTATAATTGGACCGACAACGCCATCAACAGCGTACAAATTCGGCGAGAAAAGTAAAGATCCTTTAAGAATGTATGCGAGTGATTTGACGACGGTTCCCGTTAATTTAGCAGGACTTCCAGCGATTTCGGTTCCAGCTGGTTTTCATAACGACAATAACATGCCGATTGGAATGCAAATTATCGGAAGACCGTTTGATGAAAGTACCGTTTATCGAGTCGCTCACGCGTATGAACAAGAAACAGGCTTTTATAAAGAAAAACCTCAAATCGGAGGTGCTAAATCATGAATTTCGAAACAATTATCGGATTAGAAGTCCACGTTGAACTGAAAACAAAATCAAAAGTATTTAGTCCAAGCGCAAACGTCTTTGGGGATGAACCGAATACGAATGTTAACCCGATCGACTTAGGTTATCCCGGTGTTTTACCGTTATTAAATAAAGAAGCGGTTGAATATGCGATGCGCGCTGCTATGGCTTTAAATATGGACGTCGCAACCGACACATATTTCGACCGAAAACATTATTTTTACCCAGACAACCCGAAAGCGTATCAAATTTCTCAAGACGAAGATCCGATTGGACGTAACGGTTGGATTGATATTGAGGTAAACGGAAAAACGAAACGGATTGGCATTAATCGTCTTCATTTAGAAGAAGATGCTGGGAAACTATTTCATGGTGAAGAAAATTCTCTAATTGATTACAACAGACAAGGAGCTCCTTTAATTGAAATTGTCTCAGAGGCAGACATTCGCTCACCAGAAGAAGCTTATGCCTATTTAGATAAGCTGCGTAAAATTATTCAATTTACAGGTGTATCCGATGTAAAAATGCAAGAAGGCTCTTTACGTTGTGATGCAAACATTTCTTTACGCCCATACGGTCAAAAGGAATTTGGGACGAAAACAGAATTGAAAAACTTAAACTCATTCAATTTCGTCCGTCAAGGCTTAGAATTTGAAGAAAAACGTCAAGAAGAAGTACTCCGTTTAGGGGGAGTCATCGAACAAGAAACGAGACGCTTCGATGAAAAGACAAAAGAAACGATTCTCATGCGTAAAAAAGGAAGTAGCGATGATTATCGTTACCTTTTAGAGCCAGATATTATGCCCCTTCACATTGACGAGGAATGGAAAGAGCGTGTTCGTGCATCATTACCTGAACTTCCAGATGCTAGACTTCAACGTTATATTGAGCAATTAGGCTTAGATGAGTATGATGCAACTGTTTTAACGGGTACGAAAGAGATGTCCGATTTCTTTGAAGAGACGATTGCGTTAGGTGCGGATGCGAAACAGGCGACAAACTGGCTAATGGGTGATATTTCAGGCTATATGAATAAACACGATAAAGAATTGCCTGATATCAACATTACCCCTGAAAGCTTAGCGAAAATGATTCAACTCATTGACGAAGGAACGTTATCTTCAAAAATGGCGAAGAAGGTAGTCACTGAGCTGATCGAAAAAGGCGGCGATCCAGAGAAAATCGTCAAAGAAAAAGGATTAGCGCAAATCTCCGATGAAAATCAATTAAGAGATATTATTACCGAAGTTCTTAATGAAAACGAACAATCAATCATAGACTATAAAAACGGTAAAGGACGGGCACTCGGATTTTTAGTTGGCCAAGTGATGAAAAAGACGAAAGGCCAAGCGAACCCGCCAATGGTTAATAAAATTTTAAAAGAAGAAATGGACAAAAGATAAATCATAGGGGATGAAAGCCATGTTCCAATTTAAACGAATTGACCATGTGCAACTCGCCGCACCTAAAGGTAGTGAAGAAGAAGCTAGGGAATTTTTTAGTGGGAAACTAGGGTTTAAGGAGATCGAAAAACCAGAGGTACTAAAAAAACGAGGTGGCGCATGGTTTCAGTCTGGCGATGTTTATATTCATATCGGCATTGAAGAACCATTTTCACCTGCGAAAAAAGCCCATCCAGCTTTTGAAGTAGAAGGACTTAACGATTTAATGAAACATCTAGACGAGGTAAACGTACAATATATTAAGGACGACCTTTTACCAGGTGCTAACCGCATTTATGTTCACGACCCATTCGGTAACCGGCTTGAATTATTAGAGTGGGAAAAATGAGGTAAGAAAGCAAAAGGTATTAACAGTATTATTAGAAACAAAAACGGGAGAAAGCTATGGCATCGGCAATTAGATAAAATAACTAAGCCGACGCCATCCGTTATTTAACGGGAAAAAAATTTTAGCGGAGAATGCTTTTCGGTAATTTCCGAGGAGAAACAGAGTGAAGGTGAGAAGATGAAACGTGCTCGTGTTATTTATAATCCAACAGCTGGAAGGGAGCAAATGAAAAAATCATTACCAGATGTTTTACAACTACTTGAGAATGCAGGGTTCGAAGCTTCCGCCCATGCAACAACTGGGGAAAATGACGCGACAGAAGCGGCTAGTATGGCTTGTGAACGCGAATATGATCTTATAATTGCAGCTGGTGGTGACGGAACATTAAACGAAGTCATTCACGGCATGGCTAATCATGATTATCGGCCCAAAGTCGGAATAATACCGATGGGGACGACGAATGATTTTGCCCGTGCTTTAAAAATTCCTAAAGAACCGATCGAAGCGATGAAAATTATTATAGACGGTTATTCAAAAAAATTAGATATTGGAAAAGCAAACGGTCATCACTTTTTAAACATTGCTGGTGGTGGGAAAATTACTGAAGTGACATACGATGTTCCGTTAAAACTTAAAACAGTACTCGGCCAGCTCGCATATTATATAAAAGGAATTGAATTACTCCCCCAAATCAGACCCGTCCAAACACGAATCGAATATGACGGCAAGGTGTTTGAAGGGGAAATTATGATGTTTCTCGTTGCTAACACGAACTCCATTGGTGGCTTTGAAAAATTGGCCCCCAACGCCGTAATCGATGACGGTTATTTTGATTTGCTAATTTTAAAGAAAACAAATATTGCCGAATTTGTATTTCTCGCTAATAAAGCATTGAGGGGAAATCATATCTACGATGACCATGTGATATATACCCATGCCAAAAAAATTAAAGTGACCCCCGAGAGTACGATGCACTTAAATTTAGACGGCGAATATGGCGGAGAACTCCCGGGAACATTCGATATTTTAGAAAATCATATTGAATTTTTCGTACCAAATAAAAATAACGTTGAAAAATAGAGGTCCAATGACGGCCTCTATTTTTTGATTTCCGCTCAAATGAGAAAAGTTCCGCGCATTTTCAAAAAGTTACTCGCAAATCGA
>CALKAL010000126.1 GCA_937983065.1 uncultured Bacillaceae bacterium
TTATCGACCGTCGCCACAAAAACGATAAGGCAATACTTAATTCCACATAAAAAACTCCCTAGCTAAGTGATAATAAATTCTTCACTAAACTAAGGAGTCTATTTTTAATCATTTAAATCACTTTATAATATTTTTCTCTAATTTCACCGATTGTAATTGGCTTACTAAAATAAAAGCCTTGAACGTAATCGCATTGCATTTCTTTTAAAAGCTTGAGCTGAGAAGCTGTTTCAACTCCTTCAGCAACAACGTTTAACTTCAATTGCTTTGCAAGTAAAATAATCATCTCGACAATCTTCTGTTTATTAATATTATCTTCCATATCCATAATAAAACTACGATCGATTTTCAATTCGTCAATCGGCAAGTCCTTTAAATAATGTAATGATGAATAAGACGTTCCGAAATCATCAATTGAAATTAGTAAACCTAACTCCTTTAAACGATACAGCACATTAATATGCTCTTCATTAATTAAAAATCGTTCAGTAATTTCAAGCTTTAATTTTTCGGGATTAAATTTATTTTCTTTAAATAAACGGAACAAAAACTTCGGAAAATCTTTATTTGCGAATTGGTGAGCCGAAATATTAACGGATATAAATAAGTCGTCAAAGCCTTCCTTTTCAAACCTTTTAATCGTGTATACTGCTTCTTTTAAAACCCATTTTTCCAACTCTAAAATAAAGCCCGTTCGTTCAGCTATACTTAAAAAGTCTTTCGGCAACAGTAGCCCTGAATTTGGATGGTTCCATCGTATTAACGCTTCAACGCCCCGTCTTTCATGGTTCAAATCGAAATACGGCTGGAAGTAAAGCTCAAACTCACCCCGCTTCAAAGCTTGAATCAATTGCTTTGCTATTTCGGTATCTTTTTCATTTTCTTCACTTTTTTCGACGTACTCTTCTTTTACAATCGTCATTTCAGATAGTTCCAGCGACTCGTTAATCTCAGCCATTTCTATCGCAATTCCCGCTAAATGATTGAAAGATTCGAGTTTATAAACTAATTCCTCATCTAACTCAAAATAATCTTTATAATATAACGCGATAGTTCCGATTAATTCTTTTTTCGAGGAGAAAATTGGTATAGATAAACATGATTTAAATCCGTATTTTAAAACGCCTTCTCGGTCTTTCTCCCATAAAGGATCTTTTTCAATATTTTTAACGATGATCGGACGTTTAAAAAATGCAGCTGTCCCACAAGAGCCTTCGTAAGGGCCAACATCGACTGTCTTAATACTAGATAGATAGTCTTTTGGTAAAGACGGTCCTACTGGGTGCCATAATTTATTAATCTCTTGATCATAGAGCATAACGAGACCATAGCCTTCAATCGACTTATCATGCTTTTCCATACTTTTTACGATAAAACTGAGAATGTCTACTAATGGTGTCCCAGAAGATATAAGTTGAATGATTTCTGACTGATTAGACATTAGGTCAAAATCCTTTGATTGTTCCATTATTAACCCTTTCACATCGCTTTGTTCGTTACGCATTAATTTTACCTCATCTTTAGTATAGCCTCTACGGTACAATTCGTTAACTAAAATCTCTACAAAATCCGCATCTAGCTCTAATTTTAATGCGCGCTTATACGTTGTAATCAATAATTCATTTGACAAGTGATCCATTTTGAGAAGCCCCTTTCCACTTCTCAATGGCCGGTTGCGCAACTAACTCCACCGTTATTATGCGCCCAATTCAAATAACGATATCATCGCATCCATTGATTGTTTACGTATTTTTGTTTATTTATTAATGATAGATTCATCATTATAAAATTGATATTGATTTTTCCCAAGACCTTTTGAAACATATAAGGCAGCATCGGCTTTTTTGTATAACACATGTAAGTCATTCCCGTCTTCAGGACTCATCGAAATACCGATACTAGCAGAGACGTTTAAATCTTGAATTTCCTCTTTGTTGCGAATCGTTTCTGCAATTTGGCGAATTAAATTTTTCGCCATTAGTTCAGCTTCATCCTTCGTCGTATTTTCCATAACGATAATAAATTCATCCCCACCATAACGAAAGGTCATATCATTTGTTCGGGTATTGATACGAATGCAATGAGCGACTTGACTAAGTAAATAATCACCTTCATCATGCCCAAGCCGATCATTGACCCGTTTAAAATTATCAATATCAATCATTAAAAACGCAGTCTGTTCGCTTTTTTTCGATAAATCTTCAGACAAATACTCATCAAAGGCTGCGCGATTTCTAAGGCCGGTTAAACTATCGTGAAAGGCTAAGTGCATCGGCCTGGAAATTAACCTCGCTAAAATAATAGAAATAATTCCAGCAACGATAAACGTTAATATAAATTGGTAAAGGAATGTACTTTGCAATTTAGACAAAACAGCTTGAAAAATTGAATCATCATAAACAATTTCTATCACTTTATATTGGGTCGTCCCTTGATCTAATTCCGAATCGTAACGAACGTATCGGTATTTATGCATTTCCCCATTATACAGTGCATCAATCTCACTAACTTCTCCTGATGCTAATGTCCTTTCAAAAGAAGCACGATTTTCAGGAGGAAGGTGATAATCATCCACAGGAATCCCGAGGGAGTGGCCACCAATATTTAATACATTAATTCCTTTGACAGAAGAGTAATGTTTAACTAGTTCATCTGCCACTTGTAAAAAGTTAAACTCAGAAAAAATCGGTCCACCTTCTAAATTGTATCCAAGCTCAATGATGTATTTTTTATCAGGAGTTGCTTTATAACTAAATTTTTTAACAGAGCCAGTCTGTTGTTCAATATCCATCCCATCATGATAAAATTCACCCGATTCTCTTCTTTCATCTAATGTTCGGGCAAGTTTTCCACAACAGTCATTAAAATTAAGACCGATATCATTGATAAAACTACTGTATATAATTTCGTTATCCTCATCGAGTATGTAAATATCCATCCCATCAAATTGTTCCTTTAAATCTTGAAAATCCCATGTTTCAAAATGAGGATTGTCTAAATAACGGTCAATAATTTGATTCGTATACCTTTCCATTCGCTGAGCCGTTTCTTGATCAAAATAGTAATAAGCCTTTTCAATCGTACTTAATGAATAAGCAATCGTATATTCAGTTTGCTCGATTTGAAATTCATTATTTTCAATAGCTTGATCCCTTAGTCGGATGAAATCAGATATGGAAACGATTGTTGTAATCGTGACCGAAAAAACAATCATAATGATAAAAAGCTTTAAACCAATACGTTTATCCATATCCTCACCTACTATTACCAAGTTAAATATAGGTCTTTTCTCCTATTTAAACTAGGGGTTTTGACCTACTACTTAAATTATAATTGATAAACTTGTATAGTGGACATATATTTGTGACAATATTTTTAATAAATCGACATAATTAGGATAAATAATAGATTTTATTTCTTTCGTTACCCTTCGTAGAAACTCACAAATTAATGTCTATAGTAGCATCCCGACAACTTTAAGGATATAAAATAATGAAGCTTAATTTGACTATTCCATTTTTAAAAAAATCAAAAAAAAGATACCCAATCGAGGATATCTTTCAATGTGTGCAATTGATTTGCCGTATGTACTAATTTAGTTTTGTGCGATTTGATATAGTAGAACAGTTTGTGGAAGTTCCAAATTTCTTCGTCTCATTTCTTGCTTTATAATATTTATAAAATTGTCTTCTAAATCTAATTCAATCGCCTTTTTATATGTTTCAACTAGCAATTTATCCGACAAAATGTCCATGAGACGCCTCCTCTCTCAACCCCAAATATGTCAAAAAGCCTAGATTAAGAACATTTTAAATAAACGTCTACGAATAAACTATTTTTATATATAATACATTATACCAAACTAATAGGAAAATGGTAGTTTTTAGCGAAAATTTATTGCTAAATCATCGCTATTTTCACAAAACAGTTAAATAGACCTGGGTATTAAATACTATTTTTCGTTATTAAAATAGTTTTATCCTTTCAAAGGTTCTATTTCGGAACATATAAAAAGGTTATTTTTGTAAAAATTAAACTATCGATCTTTCGTGTTTTTTATTAAGACCTACTAAAACAAGTCGATAATTTATGAACCGATAAATTTTCATCTAAAATTGTCGAACTTAAGTATTGGGTTTAAAGTCGTGTAGCGTGATTGTCTTCCACTTATAAAAACAAACATTATTTTAATATGTTTTTATATATCCGTAGCAAATTTTCACCGTAAATCTTTTTTATATCTCCTTTTGTAAACCCTCGATCAATTAATATCGAAGTTAATTCTGGTAAGGCGCTATGATCTTTCAATATATCAAAGGCACGGTCCTCTTTAATTTCTGAAGGATGGTAATGCTCATAAAGCATATCGCAGCAGTCGAGTCCTAAACTGACATGATCGATTCCCGCCGTTTTCACCATATGCTCGATATGGTCAGCCAACAAATCAATCGTCGCATCTTCTCGGTACACCGCAGCAACCGAGCTGACGACATTAATTCCAGCGACCCCGCCAGTTTTTGCGATTGCCTTAAGCTGTTCATCCGATAAGTTACGCTTTAAATTCGTTATTTCTCTTGCGTTTGAATGGGAAGCAATAATTGTTTGTTTAGAAGACGTTAATACATCATCCAATCCAGGATCATTTAAATGGGAGACATCAATGATCATCCCTAAATCCTCCGCTTCCTTAACTAATTGCTTTCCAAAAGGAGTTAGACCACCGCCAAAAAATGTTTCATCCTCCAATGAACCGTCAGCAGCTGCATTACGTCTGCTCCACGTTAAACCTACAAAACGTACACCTAACTCATAAAAGGGACGAAGTAATGTAATGTCATCGAATAGCGGTTCAACACCTTCAAACGATAATAAAATTCCGACTTTCCCAGTTCTTTTAGCTTCTAAAATATCATCATAACTTTTACAAAGCATCAATTGATCAGGTGATTCATCAATTTCTTCGTAAAGTGCGCTAATTTGATTCAACGCCTTTTGTAGCGCAAGCATCGGGACATGCTCATTATCAATGAAAATGGACGATACGATAATGTCAATGCCGCCTGCTTTAAAATTCGGTAAATGATTTCTTTCAATCACACGGCGCATTCCTTTTTCACGATGCTGGACGACATCGAACAGTAAATCATAATGCCCATCGATAATAATTGCTTCATCATGGATTTCTTTTACTAAAGATTCTTTACTCATCAATTAGCCTCCTTTTGAAAAAAAGCTCTCTCATTAGAGAAAGCTATTTTTCATCAATACATATCATAAATAATCCAGTCACCATCACGTTTTTCTAAATAAACGTAAAACCATTCTGTATCATTAATATTTTCACTCACTGACCTTGCACGAACGGTAACATCTACGAAAGCCTCGTTACCAGCAATTGAAACTTCATCGAATCTAACGATAGAAAATGTCGCATCTTTTGGCATGTATGAAAAATCAACCTCACTATGCACGATTGGATCGATATATTTTCTAACTTTCCGTTCATCTTGATCACTAACTGCGTCAAAAAAGGCTTCAACAACTTCTTCAGGCGTATTTGGACCAGTGAAAAATACAAAATAAATAATTATAATAGCAAGAACCCCAACAATTGAACTAATGATTGACATTTGTTTACGTGTCACGGGTTGCTTCTGTTCATTCCCATTTTGATGACTTTGTCCAGTCGTATGTGGTGTTTGTTGAATTTCACCAACTGATTGAGCTAATGGATTAGCCTGTTGATGCGCTTCCCCGCCTTCATGACGCTGAGCTGAATTAACATTTTCATTATGTACATCGCCAGTCGGTTTAGCCGTACCACACTGAGTGCAAAAACATTCACCACCTTCAAAATCTTTCCCACAACTTAAGCATTGTTGAGCCTGACCACAGTTACTGCAAAATTTCACATCACCAATAGGCTCATGACAATAATGGCATTGATTCATCAAGTTCTTCCTCTCATAAAATGTTATTGCATGAATGTTATTTAACGATTACAATCGCCAATGCCTCACGCTATACGTATCATTATATCAAAATAACTTCGAATTTTGTCATAAGTATTAAAAAATCCCTAGATAAAATTTGTATTTTAACTAGGGATCTTGAACTATTTAAAAAGCATTATACCGTTTTCTTCAGCAATTCAACATCTCTTTCAAGCCGGCTCAATTTTTCCCACGTTACCTCTTGATCAACTTTTAAAATTTTAAACTGATCAAGAATTTCATTAAAGCCTGCACTCATCTTTTTATCTAAATTGAAAACTAACTCTTTTGTCTCATTAAGATCGTTGCGCATTTC
>CALKAL010000127.1 GCA_937983065.1 uncultured Bacillaceae bacterium
TAAAACGGCTAGCAGCTTTTGTTCATGAATATTCAGCTAAATAAGGAGATGAATGCAAATGGCAAAAAAAGAAGTAGGCTTACTCGTTATGGCTTATGGAACACCTTACAAATTAGAGGACATTGAAAGGTATTACACACACATTCGACATGGTAGACGTCCGAGTGATGAGGCAATCGCAGATTTAAGAAGTCGTTATGAAGCGATTGGTGGGATCTCTCCACTAGCAAAAATTACAGAAGATCAAGCACAATCCCTTAGAGACAAATTAAATGAAGAACGCGATGATGTCGAATTTAAACTTTACCTCGGTTTAAAGCATATCGAGCCATTTATTGAAGATGCTGTTGAACAGATGGAGAAAGACGGGATTAAAGAAGCAGTTAGTATCGTACTAGCCCCTCATTATTCAACATTCAGCATTAAATCATACAATGGCCGCGCGAAGGAAGAAGCGGATAAGCGGGGTATTAAATTAACATCAGTTGAAAGCTGGTACAATGAGCCAGGTTATATTAATTATTGGGTTGAAGAAATTAATAAAGTTTACGGTGAAATGACTGAGGAAGAGCGTAACAATGCTTGTTTAGTTGTTTCTGCTCACAGTTTACCTGAAAAAATTTTACAAGATGGTGACCCGTATGTCGATCAGCTTCAAGAAACAGCAGATTTAATCGCTAAAGGTGCGGGGATTACTGAATATGCAGTCGGCTGGCAAAGTGAAGGAAACACTCCTGATCCGTGGTTAGGTCCAGACGTTCAAGATTTAACGAAGGATTTACATGCTGAAAAAGGGTATAAAGCATTCGTCTATGCCCCAGTTGGCTTTGTTGCCGATCATTTAGAAGTTCTTTACGATAACGACGTTGAATGTAAAGAAGCTTGTGATGAAGTGAACGCTTCCTATTATCGTCCAGAAATGCCTAATGCAAAACCTAAGTTTATCGATACCCTAGCAAAAGTCGTATTAGATGTTATGGAAGGGTAATCGTTAATGAATCATAAAAAACATACAGTAATAATCGGCGGTGGCATTACGGGTCTATCCGCCGCTTATTATTTAAACAAAGAAACAAAGGATATGGACATTACGTTAATAGAAGCGTCGGAAGTACTTGGCGGTAAAATTCAAACGGTTCAGAAGGATGGGTTTACTTTTGAACGGGGACCGGATTCGTTTTTAGAGAGAAAACAATCCGTGCAAGAGCTTGCTAAAGAGTTAGGAATTGATGATCAATTAGTAAGAAACGCAACGGGTCAATCGTATATTTTATCCCAAGATCGATTACATCCGATTCCTAAAGGCTCTGTCATGGGTGTTCCGACAGAGTGGAAACCGTTTTTCAGCTCATCCCTCTTTACATTTGGCGGGAAGCTCGCGGCATTAAAAGATTTATCGACAGCAAAAATGGATGCCGATGAAGATGTATCAGTCGGTCATTTTTTCCGCAGACGATTAGGAGACCAAGTTGTCGATCGGTTAATTCATCCGTTAATTTCAGGGATTTATTCAGGAGATATTGATAAACTGAGCTTAAAAGCGACGTTTCCACATTTTCTCACTGTTGAACAGAAACAAGGAAGTTTAACGAAAGGGTTGCGCCCGCCTAAATCAGCACAGACTAAAACAGGAAAGCGTAAAGGGCAATTTTTAACGTTCAAAAATGGACTGAAAACATTAATTAATGCATTAGAAAAAGAATTAGAAAAAGAGATTAACATTTTAAAAGAAACGGAAGTCAATCATATTGAAAAATCCGCTGATAAATATTCAATTGTCGTAAATGGAAAAGAAGAGAAGGTTGAAGCGGATTATATCATTATGACGACACCGTATCACGCAACGAAAAAAATCTTCTCGCAATACGATTTTATGCACGATTTTTTACAAGAAAAAAATACGTCGGTCGCCAATGTTGTTTTAGCCTTTGAAGAAGACGCGATGGAACAGCTCCCAGATGGCACAGGCTTCGTTGTCTCGAGAAAGGATCGTTATCGTATTACAGCTTGTACGTGGACGCATAAAAAATGGCCCCATTCAACACCAGATGGAAATCTGTTAATAAGAGCCTATGTCGGAAAACCTGGTGATGAGGCAGTCCTTGAATTATCAGATGATGAAATAGAAGCAGTCGTTTTAGAAGATTTACAAACGATTTTGCCGATTGAAAAACCACCGTTATTTAAAATAGTCACACGATGGTACGATGCAATGCCTCAATATACAGTTGGACATGTTGAACGATTAAATGAACTGAATGAAAAAATGGATAAATATTTGCCAGGCGTGATCTTGGCAGGAAATTCTTATCGCGGTGTCGGTTTACCAGACTGTGTGAATCAAGCTAAAGAAGCGGTTAATAAAATTGTTGCTGGATAAAAATAAGCACTTAGATGTAAGTTGAATAATCAACGGCCATCTAAGTGCTTTTTTAGATTGAAAATAGGTGATTGTTATATAATAGAGTCACTTAAGTTAAACTACATGACTGGCGTGCATTTTTCACATTGGTGCGTATAGCAATCGGCCTGTTCTCTCATCGTCTTTTTACATGATTTACAACGTTTCTTCGGTAAATTTCTAAAAAATTGGACGGGTGATTGAAGCAATGGGGGATTCCTCCTCATCGTTTAATAGAAGCTGTCATTGTATTATACTGTACTAATACAGAAATGTGAATATAAAATCTGTCATAGCACAAAAATAGGAGGTTCGACCTATATGGAATTAAAAGTGATTGGATTTTGGGGGGCATACCCTGAAAAAGGTGAAGCAACGTCTTGTTATTTATTAACACAGGATGATTTTCGCATCGTTATTGATTTAGGAAGTGGGGCGCTTTCCCGATTGCAAAATTATGTTTCGATTGAGGAAATTAATGCAGTCGTCTTATCGCATTTTCATCATGACCATGTCGCGGACGTCGGGTCTTTTCAATACGCCTGTCTCGTCCAAGAACAGCTCGGAAAGTTACCTGGAAAAATGCCGATTTATGCCGCTAAAGATGATGGACAAGCTTTTCAATCATTAACCCATAACGGCACGATTGGTAAAGCGTATGATGATCGAAAAAGCTATGAAATCGGGCCGTTTACGTTCCAATTTTTAAAAACGAAGCACCCGAAACCGTGTTATGCAATGCGCATCACTCATGGTGATAAAACATTCGTATATACAGCTGACACATCGTATTTTGATGAACTTGTCGATTTTTCGCGAGGTGCTGATCTATTAATTGCTGAGGCGAGCTTTTATAAAGGGATGGACGGATCAAAAGCAGGACATATGACGAGCGAGCAATGCGGAAAACTAGCCGAACGCGCTAAGGTGAAGCAACTGCTGTTAACCCATTTACCCCATTTCGGCGAGCATCAAGATTTAATTAAAGAAGCAAGCGAGCAATATCAAGGGAAGGTGGAGCTTGCTGAAGAGGGGTTGACGTATTTATTCTAAACAGTCGCGTGGAAGGAGGAATTTATGGTGCACTTTCTTTCGGATAGGCTCAAATTTTCTGTTTTATGCTCAAATTCTTGTCGATTATGCTCAAGTTTTTGTCGATTATGCTCAAATTTATAGATTTATGCTCAAATTAAACATTTAAGCTAGAGAAACTCTCTCTAGCTTAAAAATGTTCATCATATATTTTACGTAAATGTTCTGTTAACTTTTCTTTTTCTGTTGATGACAAGGTTTTATCATAAAGTAATTCAAAATCTAAATCTTCCAGAAAAATCGTTTTCGGTTCTGCAACGGTTACTGTGCTGTCTCCACCTTCAAGATCTGAATATATTAGCTTCGTTTCAATATGTTCATCATTTTCATCAAAGTAATCTTCAATTAAAAAGACTAAATTATTCAAAGCGTGATTACTTCCATCGCTTTAACCCCAATTCATTGCGATTATTTCAATATTTATTTACAATATAATAGGGAAAGCGAAAAAAGGAGGAGCAGCACATGTTATATTTTATCGATAACGAAGGCATTACAGATCCAGCTATCAATTTGGCGATTGAAGAGTATGCATTGAAAAATTTAAAAATCGATCATGAAGATCAATATTTACTTTTTTACGTGAACGGTCCTTCAATTATTATCGGACGTAACCAAAACTCCGTTGAAGAGATTAATACAGATTTCGTTGAGAAAAATAATATAAAAGTCATTCGTCGTCTTTCTGGCGGTGGCGCGGTTTATCATGATTTACAAAATTTAAACTATAGCTTCCTTGCTGTGGACGAGGGCGATAGTTTTAGTAACTTCGCAAAATTTACGAAACCCGTCATTGAAGCACTACATAAATTAGGGGTTAATGCAGAATTACAAGGACGAAACGATATAACTGTTGACGGACGGAAAATTTCGGGTAATGCGCAATTTACGACAGACGGAAGAATGTTTAGCCATGGAACGTTAATGCTCGATTCCGAAGTGGAAAATGTCGTTTCATCTTTAAAAGTAAAATCAGAAAAAATTCGTTCAAAAGGAATTAAATCAATCCGTAGTCGAGTTGCAAATATTTCTGAATTCCTTGAAGAAAAAATTTCGATGGACGAGTTTAAAGAAATGTTATTGAAATATATTTTCGATGTTGATGATATCAAAGATGTTCCACGCTATGAATTAACAGAAGAAGATTGGGAGAAAATCCACGAAATATCAAGAAATCGATATCAAAAATGGGAATGGAACTACGGACGCTCTCCTGCCTTTAACATTCAATATACGAAACGAATTGAAGGCGTTGGGACATATGACGTTAGACTTGATGTTAAAAAAGGTATTATTGAAAACTGTAAAATTTACGGTGACTTCTTCGGAATTGGAGAAATCGTCGAGCTAGAAGATCAGCTGAAAGGTGTTCAATATAACCGTGAAGCGATTAAAGAAGCGGTGAAAGAGGTTGATTTACAGTACTATTTAGGAAAATTAACAGAAGATGATTTTCTATCATTAGTGTACTAAAATATTGTTAACCAGCATATAACTCACATCTAAGACATAGGTGTGGGTTATTTTTATTTATTAGGGGTATTACTGAACACCATTAGTTAGTTTATTTAAGTATTGTTTTATTACTTAATAATTAAAGACGAGCCCATTATTACTGAATAGTCAGTTTCTTTATTGATTTTTTTTACAATTATCTATAATTATAACAGACTTAAAAGTTAAATAATTATTTAAAGGGTGATTTCATTTGTTAAAGAAGATATTTATAGGAGGCTTAATCCTATTAACCATGGCTGCCTGTTCCGAAACGGGTTCAAATGATGGATCTCATGGACTCATCAATGAATCAGTGTCTGAAGGTGAATTCAAATTAGAAATGGATTCGAGTAAAGAGATTTATAAAGATGACGAGCCTATTGATATAAGTGCTAGTCTCGTTTACGTTGGTGAAAAAAGTACAGCTACTATTTTACATGCTAAACCGCTTATGCCGTTTGTCGTTGAACAAATTGATGGGGATATAAAGCTTGAAACGTCAGTCGCGCTAGCTGAAGTAAAAAGTGAATTGAAAAAAGATGAACGGGTAAGAGGGCAATTATCTAACCTTACAGTAAGCAATGGATCTACAGAAATTGATTTAGAAAATAATGATGAAATTATTTTACCTGAAGGGGAATATGAGATCACGGTTGTAGCGACTTTTAAATATGATGATGTAGATTATGAAATTCCTTTAACGATCCAAATAAAGATAGAAAGCTAGTTTGAAATATTTCGCTTGTCAAATTCGCTATTTGCTATTAAAAATAATATTAAAAATTTCATATGATGATCAACAATTGATTTAACAATAATGGTACCGTTTTCAAAAATCTTTAAGCATTTCGCTTAAAGATTTTTTTGCGTAAAAAGGGTTGATTTTCATTCTTCCAGCGCATATACTTGTAAGCAAACAAAAAAATATACTTTAACACATAAAAGCGTGTAAGCATAAAAGTATAAAAGTTTAGGGAGAGAGAATGATGAAAAAGTGGTTAGGTTTAATCGTTTTAAGTGTAGTCGTTTTACTTGCAGCATGTGGTCAATCTGAAAATGGTCAGAGTGGCAGCGGAGAAGATGAATTTGTCATTGGTGTTACGCAAATTGTAGAACATCCTTCATTAGATCGAGCAACAGAAGGGTTTATGAAGGCGATTGAAGATGCGGGGCTGAACGTTGATTTTGTCGTTGAAAATGCGCAAAACGATAACAATAACAACCAGCTCATTGCTCAAAAACTCGTCGGTGATAACGTTGATTTAATTTTTGCCAATTCAACACCGAGTGCATTAAGTGCTTTAAATGAAACGACGGAAATTCCAATCGTCTTTACATCTGTCACAGATCCCGTCGATACAAAGTTAATCGAAAGCTTTGATTCGCCTGGGGGTAATGTGACAGGAACAGCTGATTTAGCGCCAGATTCCATTCCGAAAACGGTGAAATTAATAAAAGAACTTGGTTTTAATTCAATTGGACTCATTTATACAGCTTCAGAAGCAAACTCGGTTACTCAAATTGAACTCGTCAATGAAGTAGCGAGCGAAGAAGGATTAGAAACGATTGAAAAGACCGTTTCTGCTTCATCGGAAGTAAGGCAAGCGACGGAATCTTTAATCGGCTCAGCAGATGCGATTTTCATAATCACTGATAATACTGTCGTCAGTGCGTTAGAATCCGTATTGATTGTCGGAGAAAATGAAAATATTCCTGTTTTCGTCGGTGAGTTAGATTCCGTTGCACGAGGTGGTTTTGCGGCGTACGGATTTGATTACTACGATATCGGCTATGAAGCTGGAGAAAAAGCAGTTGAAATTTTACAAGACGGAAAATCACCAGCGGACGTTCCAGCATCGTATCCACAAAATGTGAAATTACAAATTAACGGCGATGTGTTAGAACAGTTACAACTTGAGCTTCCTGAGAATATAAAAGAAGAAGCTGAAATAATTACGACTGAAGAAGGCAACTAAAGGAGATTTTATATTATGGTTAGTTCTTTATACGGAGCACTAGAATCAGGGCTAATATATGCGATTATGGCATTAGGTGTTTATTTGTCTTTTCGGATATTAAATTTTCCTGACTTAACGGTTGATGGGAGCTTCGTAACGGGTGGAGCCGTCGCATCGGTCATGATTGTCGGTGGTCATCACCCTATTATGGCAACGATCCTTGGAGCTTTTGCAGGGGTCATTGCAGGATGTTTAACCGGGCTCATTCATACGAAAGGGAAAATTAATCCTCTACTTGCTGGGATATTAATGATGATTGCTTTATATTCAATCAATCTAAGAATTATGGGGCAACCGAATATTCCACTCATGGGTGAAAATACGTTGTTTAACCAAATTTCAACATGGTGGAATGAGGTTGCTTTAGATTCCTTTTTACTCGCTCCGTTTAATTGGTTAGGAATATCCGATTATGCACCGAGATCATTTTACGTCATCATAGCGATGATTTTAATCGTTTTACTCGTGAAAAAAATGCTCGATTTCTTTTTAAGAACGGAAGTAGGGATGACGTTAAGAGCAACCGGAGATAATCAAGCGATGGTAAAAAGCTTTTCAGCGAATACAGATCGCTACGTCATTGTTGGGATTGGCCTTTCTAACGGGCTTGTCGCCTTAAGTGGTGCGCTCGTTGCCCAATATAACGGCTTTGCGGATATTAATATTGGCGTAGGAATGATTGTCATTGGTCTTGCATCTGTCATTATTGGTGAAGTGATATTCGGAAAACAGACGATCGTAAGACTTACTTTAGCGGTCATATTAGGTGCTATCGTTTATCGCGTCATTTATTCATTAGCATTACGCCTTAACTTTCTCGATGCGAGTGATATGAAGCTCATTACAGCCATCATCGTCATTTGTGCCCTTGTTATTCCGAATTGGCTCGACCAGTCCCAAGCAAAACGGCAATTTAAAAAATCACAAAAATTAAATGGGGCGGTCAATAAGGAAGGAGATGTTCATCTTGCTACAGCTAAAAAAGATTCATAAAACCTTTTATCCGAACACCCCAGATGAACGTCGTGCCCTTAATGACGTATCAAACAGCTTAGCTCCAGGCGATTTCGTGACAATCATCGGAAGTAACGGAGCAGGGAAATCGACATTACTCAATATTTTGGCGGGTACCCTTCCACCCGATGATGGTGAAGTGTGGATTGATGGAAAAAATGTCACATCTTTTCCTGAGGAGAAGCGGGCGAAATTAATCGGAAGAGTTTTTCAAAATCCGTTAATCGGCACCGCACCGAACATGACGATTGAAGAAAATATGATGATTTCCCTCGGACGAACACGACGAAGAAGTCTCCTTCGACGTTTAACGAAAAAAGTACGCGATGAATTTCAAACCGAGCTAGAAACGTTGGAAATAGGCCTAGAAAACCGTCTCACTACGAAAGTCGGTTTACTTTCAGGAGGCGAACGTCAAGCATTATCTCTTTTAATGGCGACTTTTACGGAACCGAAAATATTACTTCTCGATGAGCATACGGCAGCTCTTGATCCGTCAAAAGAAGCTTTAGTTATCGAACTAACTAAACATCTCGTTGAAAAACAAAAACTAACTACCGTTATGGTCACCCATCAAATGGAGCAAGCGATTCAACTCGGCAACCGACTTTGGATGATGGATGAAGGGAAAGTTATTTTTGAAGCGGATGAAGAGACTAAAGAAAACTTAACCGTGAATGATTTACTCAATGAGTTTGAAAAGGTGAGAGGGAAGAAGTTAGCGAGTGATCGCCACCTTCTCGTTTAAAAATTGCTTCTGTCTAAAATATAGGCAGGAGCAATTTTTATTGTAAATTGCGTTTAGCTAGCCATTTTGTTCAATTTTCATCAAAAAATACGCTTATTATTCATTAAGTTAACGGTTAATCAAAAATTAGAAAGTTTTACGCCGTTAATATCTTTTTTTAAGATAAATTTGAAAAATAGATCAATAGGAGGTGATAAGTGATGAAATTCGTAGAAAAACCAAATATTGATTCAACAACGTTAGCAGTATTGCCTTACCAAATATCTAAAGATTTATATGGTTCCTACGTATTAGAGACGAGAGAAGATTATTATACTCATTTATCCCCGAAGAAATTAATTGATGAAAGCTGTCAATATTATGGCTCAAGCTTAAAAGGGAGATTGGCTGGAACGCGTGCTATTTTTGGTGTTAACCGCAAGCCACCCATTAGTATCGAGCCGAATAAAGGTTTATTTTTCTTACCGACAAATTCTCCTCACTCAGCTGAATGCATCTGGTTAGCTCATGGCCACATCGACTATTTAGAAAAGCTACAACCGAAACAAACGAAAGTCCATTTCAATAACGGAAAGGAACTCGTTGTTGATATTTCCTATATTTCTTTAAATAATCAACTTCAGCGAACAGCGCAATTCCGTCATTTGCTAATGGAGCGTTTGTTTAGCCACCCGAAGTCTGTTTAGTTAATTGATTCAATGCTCCTACAATTAATTCTTTATAGATTTTCTCCACATTTTTCCGTATCGCAGGATTAAAATAACGTTTTTCCTCTTCATAACCTCTAGCTAAAAATAAATAAGTCGTAAAAGTGTCGTTCTTTTCAGTAGGGACGACACTTATTTTATTGTCGTACATTTTTTTCCGTAAAATTCGTCGTTCATTTTTTGCGATCGTTGCCATGTTGTTTAGTAAGTTTAAATACGGTTCTTTTATTTTAAAGGGGCCTTTTTCGATATGCTCGATGTCTTTATCAATAACGATAATAGCCATTGATAAAAATAAATATCGGGAAGCCGTTTTTAACTCTTCTTCGTGTAAATATCTCATGGTGATTTTCTCCTTTCATTAAAAAGAACGTTTGTTCCATTGTATAATAAAATGAATGATAAATCAAACGTTAAGATAAAGAGGAAGATATATATGCAAAATGTGATCGTTTAGTATAAAATAACTATATACATATAGAGATTGGAGTAAACAGAATGGGGCAAGATTTATCGAATTTAGACGAACTAACAGAAATGATTGAAGGTACTGTCATCGGCGACATTATTATTCAAGTGTTAGAGTTTTACGGGAGTTTAGGGGTTTTATTAGGGTTTGCGTTACCGTTCATTGAATCGTTTTTACCATTTTTACCGCTCATCGTTTTTATATTAGCGAATTCAATCGTTTTCGGGCTGTTTTTAGGGTTTTTTATATCGTGGTTAGGAACGTGTACTGGCATGTTACTTGTTTTCCTTATTCTAAGGAGAATGAGTCGCTTTCAGTGGGTACAGCGGATTAAAAATCAAAAACAAGTTAAAGGGGTAACGAACTTTTTTGAAGAACGGGGATTTGCGCCGATTTTCTTATTATTATGTTTTCCTTTTACGCCATCCGCATTAATTAACGTTGTTGCGGCTTTTACGAAAATGTCTTTTTACAAATTCATGCTGGCGGTGTTACTCGGTAAGGCAGTTATGATTTTTTATGTTGCTTACGTTGGAGAGAGTATTGCTTCCTTTGCCGAAAATCCATATCGGACAATCGTCGTTTTATTATTTATCGTTGTTTTATGGTTTGTCGGGAAATATATTGAGAAATTTATCGATAGTAAAACTGAGAAAGTATAAAGCTTAGTCATTAAAGGGGGAGGACGATGGCACTACAATTCATCATTGGACGTGCAGGTGCAGAGCATGGGGATTATTGCTTAAATGAGATTAGAAGGCAGCTTGAAGAAAATCCTCAAGGTGATCCAATTTTTTATATTGTGCCTGATCAAATGGCTTTCCAGCAAGAGTATGAGTTGCTCCGAAACAGTGATTTAACAGGTTCAATGCGGGCACAAGTGTTCAGCTTCTCAAGACTCGCTTGGTACATATTTCAACAAAAAGGTGGCGGAAATAAGCCGTTTATTTCATCAACTGGTATTCAAATGATGTTAAGAAAGTTAACGGAGCAATATAAAGAGTCGCTACAATCGTTTGAGAAAGCAGCGAATAAGCAAGGCTTTATCCTTCATTTGGAAAAGATGATTACAGAGTTAAAGCGTTACCGACTGACACCTTACGCATTAGCATCCGTCATGGATCAATTGTCGGAAAATGATCCGCGTCATATTGCTTTAAAACAGAAGCTCCACGATATTACGTTGTTGTATGAAAAGTTAGATGAAACATTGCAAGGGCATTATATCGACAGTGAAGATCAACTAAATTTAATGGTTGAGAAAATAAATACGACCGATGTTTTACGTGATGCGACAATTTATATCGATGGCTTTCACCGTTTTACACCACAGGAGTTTTATGTCATTGAAGCGCTAATGAAGCATGCGAAAGATGTAAAAATGACCCTCGTCTTAAATCATGTAGGCGATGAAAAAACAGAGCTCGATTTATTTTATCAGACGAAAAGAACGTACGACACGTTAATTGATATCGCAAATAACGAGCAAGTTGCTATTAAAGATCCGATTCTCCTTTCACCTCAGTTACGTTTTAAACAGAACGCTGCATTATATCATTTAGAACGACATATCGAAACGTATCCCGTACCCATCTATGAAGAAAAAACGCCAGTCCAAATTGTAGAAACTGTTCATCCAAGGGCAGAAGTTGAAGGGGTCGCTCAAGAAATAATTAGACTCGTCCGCGATGAAAATTATCGTTTTCGTGATATGGCGATTTTAGTCCGTGAACCGAATGTGTATCACAATTTAATTGAAACGATTTTTGAGGATTATGAGATTCCTGTTTTTATCGATGAGAAAAAGACGATGTTAAATCACCCGCTTATTGAACTCATTCGAACGGGGTTAGAGGCGGTTCATTCGAATTGGCGTTATGATACGATTTTTCGATTGCTAAAAACGGGCTTCATCAAACCGACAGATGAAACGTATCCGTTAGATGATGATGCGATTGATACGTTAGAAAACTACGTGTTGGAATACGGTATTCGAAGGAAAGATCAATGGTTACAAGAGGATCCGTGGCCATATCAACGTTATTACGGATTAGATTTGCGAAAACAGACGACCGAGGAAGAAGAAATCCAAGAAAAAATTAACGCCTATCGCGAGCAAGTTGCCGATGCGTTAAAGCTTTTTGATGAGAAGATTCAGGCCGAAGAAACGATTGCAGGGAAAAGTCGTGCTATTTTTGAGTGGTTAGAGCAGTTAGAGGTAGGTTCGACGTTAGAGCGGCTTCGGGATCAATTTGATGAAAATGGTGACGTTGAAAAAGCCCGAGAGCAAGAGCAAGTTTGGCAAAAAATGATGGATTTATTTGATGAAATGGTCGAAATGATTGGCGAAGAGACAATGTCCGTTGATCTTTATTTAAAATTAGTCGAAGCGGGCTTTGATACACTCGAATTTTCCCACGTGCCACCGACGATTGACCATGTCATTATCGGAAGTGTTGATCGATCTCGTATTTCGAATATTAAAGTAGCTTTTATCGTCGGAGCGAATGAAGGAATTTATCCGCTGAAGCCCCCAAGTGATGGAATGGTGACGGATGAGGAACGGTTCATTTTAGAAGACCTTGGAATGACTTTAGCTGATCGGGCGGAGCGGGTATTATTAGATGACCGGTTTTACATTTATTTAGCTTTTACCCTTCCATCAGACAAGCTTTGGGTCAGTTATCCGTTAAGTGATGCGGAAGGTCAGACGAAAATGGAAGCAAATATCGTTAAGCGGTTAAAGCAAATGTTTCCACAAGCAACACAGAAATGGCTCCTTGATGATGAAGATGAGGCAGATCCACTTCGTTTTATAACGAATCCAGTTAAAACCCGGGCGATATTAACCTCGGAGTTATCGAAGTTTTTACGGGGTTACCCGATGAATGATGTGTATTGGGATACGCTTTACTGGTATGTTGAAAAAAATGATCACTCGACAAGGCGTGTGTTAAATAGTTTATTTTATCGCAATGAGCCGAAATCGATTGAAAAAGGAACGATTGAAAAAATTTATGATCGAACAATCCAGTCGAGTGTTTCGCGATTGGAGACGTATTTTCAATGTTCTTTTCATTATTTTGCTCAATATACGCTTAAATTGCAGGAACGTAGCAGTTATCAACTTGAAGCGCCAGATATCGGTCAGCTATTCCACGAGTCATTACGATGGATTACGGAATGGGTGTTTGAAGATGGTATTTCTATAGCCGATTTAACCGATGAACAGATAAGTGAGTATGTGAGGCGGGCGATTAACCAATTGGCACCTGTTTTAAACCATCAAATATTGTTCAGCTCGAATCGTTATCGTTATATTTTGTCAAAATTAAAGCAAGTGATTTTCCGCGCAACGAAAATGTTAACGCATCAAGCGAAGCATTCTGAGTTCACACCGCTTGGGATCGAGGTTGGCTTTGGAAGGCGACATCAGCTTCCACCTCTTCAGCTGCCGTTATCGAACGGATATGTTTTAGAGTTAAGTGGACGAATAGACCGAGTCGATCGCGCGGAAATTGATAATCAGCTTTACCTACGAATTATCGATTATAAATCAAGTTCAAGGGATTTAAATTTAGTCGACGTTTATTACGGATTAGCTTTACAAATGTTAACGTATTTAGATGTCGTTTTAACGCATTCTTCTCGTTGGTTAGGAAAAGAAGCGGATCCAGCAGGGCTTCTCTATTTCCACGTGCATAATCCGACGTTATCGAATTTGAAAAAATTTGATGATGAAACGATCGAAAACGAACGACTTAAAGCATTCCGTATGCAAGGGCTGTTATTAGATGATGTTACTGTCGCCCAGGCGATGGATACATCTGTTGATACAGGCTCGAGCCAAATCGTTCCCTTTGCCCTTAAAAATGACGGCACCTTTAGTAAACGGGGAACGAAGACAGCTAATGAAGAAATTTTTCAGCGAATGAATGGATACGTTCGATCATTAATGGTTCAAGCAGGAGAAGATATTACAACAGGACAAGTGAAACTAAATCCTTATCAAAATAAAAATAGAACAGCTTGTACATTTTGTCCGTTTCAATCCGTCTGTCAATTTGATCCGTTATTAGAAGAAAACGAGTTTAGAAGATTGAAAGATTTACCACAAGATAAAATTTTAGAAAATATGCTTCAAGGAAAGGAGGAGTTGTAATATGCAATGGACAAAGGAGCAGGAGCAGGCTATTTATGAAGATGGAAAAGATATTTTAGTCGCTGCCGCTGCTGGTTCAGGAAAAACAGCCGTACTAGTCGAACGAATTATTCAAAAGATGCTGCGTGAGACGAATCCTTACAATATCGATGAAATGCTCGTCGTTACGTTTACGAATGCGGCAGCCCAAGAGATGCGAACGCGGGTCGGCTTAGCGATTGAAAAGGCGCTCGAGCAAAATCCGCAGTCTGTTCATTTGAAAAAACAACTTTCTCTCATTCAACGGGCGTATATTTCAACCCTTCACGCGTTTTGTATGGAAGTCGTTCGGAAATATAGTTATAAAATTGATTTAGATCCAAGCTTTCGTATTCTTGATGACATTGAAGCGGATTTATTAAAAAATGATTGTATTGAAGAAGTGTTTGAAGAATGGTACGGAAAAGAAGGGGAAGAGCAAGAGGCCTTTTTCCGCTTCGTCGATAGTTTTTCGAGTGACCGAGATGATGCGAAAGTTGAAACACTCGTCTTAAAAATGCATGAATTCGCGATGCAAAACCCGTGGCCTTATGAATGGTTAGATGATATTAAAGAACGCTACAGCATTGATGATACAACGACGATTGACGATTTAGTTTGGACGAAGATTGCGAAAACGAATGTGAAGGAAGAGCTTGAGGCGATTATTTTTCAAATTAAACAAGCGATTGATTTATCAGAAGATGTGGGCGGACCGTATCATTATACAGACACATTGAAGCTTGATTTAGAACAAGTTGAATCGATTGTTAATGTGATCGGGGCACCTTGGAACGAACTGAGGGAAGTTTTTCATGATAATTTAAAGTTTGCTCGCCTCTCTGGTAAAAAAGCTGACTGCGACCCCGAATTAAGAGAGACTGTTCGGACGATTCGGGATCGGTATAAAAAGAAATTAACCGATTTGTTTGAACGTTGGTTTTCTCGAAGCGGGGAATCCCTTTTAACTGATATCGAAAAATTAAAGCCTTATATCGATATATTAGTTGAGCTCGTAAAGCAATTTGGTGAAACGTTTAAGGCGAGAAAGAAAGAAGAAGCCGTTGTTGACTTTTTAGATTTAGAGCATTATTGTTTAGACATTTTGCTCAGTGAGGAGGCAACGGTTGACGAGCCGCTTCCTTCCGAGGTAGCAATTCAGTTCCAAAATCAGTTTAAAGAAGTATTAATTGATGAGTATCAAGATACGAACTTAGTCCAAGAGACGATTTTAAGCTTAATAACGCAGGATAATGGGTTCGGAAATCTTTTTATGGTTGGGGATGTAAAGCAAAGTATTTACCGATTTAGACATGCCGAGCCATCGTTATTTATGTCTAAATATAAAACGTTTAACGAACCTGAATCCAATCAACTTCGAATCGATCTTGCGAATAACTTTCGAAGTCGAAAGGAAGTGCTCGACGCAACGAACTTCGTCTTTCGTCAACTGCTAGATGAAGACGTCGGCGAAATGAATTATGACCCTGATTCAGAACTCATTTACAGTAATAAAGTTTATGATTCCTTAACGTCTACGGAAGTTGATACGGAACTTCATTTAATTACGACCGACGATTTAGAAGAAGATGAGCATCAAAGTGATGAATGGAAATATTTAGAGAAAGCTCAACTGGAAGCAAGGGCATACGGCAAAAAGATTCAATCATGGGTTGGAACGGATGATTCAGCTCCGTTTAAAGTGATTGATAAAGAAACGGGGAAACCGCGTCATTGTCAATATCGAGATATCGTCATTCTTTTACGTTCAATGAATGAAGCAAATGTCATTGAGGAAGAATTGAAGAAGCTCGGTATTCCTGTTTATGCGGAGCTGTCAACGGGTTATTTAAAAGCGATTGAAGTTCAAGTGATGCTAAATGTGTTAAAAACGATTGATAACCCGCAGCAAGATATTCCGTTAGCGAGTGTGTTAAGGTCTCCGATCGTCGGATTAACGGAAGATGATTTAGTTCAAATTCGCCTTTTCGGAAAAAATGAACCGTTTTATGTCGCTTTAAACAATTATATTCAAAAAGGTGAAGATGCCGATTTGGTCGATAAGTTAAACCAATTTATTTTTTATTTAAATGAATGGCGTGAAGAAGCAAAATATGGGGCTTTATCTCAACTCATTTGGAAAATCTACCGAGATACTGGCTACTTTGAATTTGTCGGTGGCATTCCAGGGGGGAAACAACGTCAAGCGAATTTAAGGGCGTTATATGATCGAGCACGCCAATACGAAAATAGCGCTTATCGTGGGTTGTATCGATTTTTACGATTTATCGACCGAATGGAAGAAAGGGAAAAAGATTTAGCTTCAGCTCGAGCCTTAGGGGAACAAGAAGATGTCGTTCGAATTATGACGATTCATAAAAGTAAGGGACTAGAATTTCCGATTGTTATTTTAGGTTTTGCTGATAAACAATTCAATGAACAAGATTTTCGTAACCAATATTTACTCCATAAAAACTACGGGTTTGGGACGAAATATTTAGATGTTGATAAACGAATTATGTATACGACATTACCTTTTGAAGCTTTAAAGGTACAGTCGAAAAAGGAAATGTTAGCTGAGGAAATGCGGGTGCTTTATGTCGCTTTAACCCGAGCGAAGGAAAAGCTTTGTATCATAGGAACAGTAGGAGATTTTGAAGATCGACTCATGAAATGGAATGAAGTCGCGCACCATACAGAGTGGGTTTTACCACCCCATGTTCGAACAGAGCAAGCGACATATTTAAACTGGATCGGTCAAGCTTTAGTCAGACATCATCAAGCGTCACAACTTCATAAACAACCGCTTGCTCAAACGATACCAAAAACGATCACCCACGATGAATCCAAGTGGAAAATCGTTGCGGAGCATGCTAAAGCGTATGAAAATCCAGAATTTGTCACCGTTGAACGGAATGACACGCTTGAAAAGATTATTAAAAATTGGGATGCAACTTCATTACAAAAATCAGACCAATATGATGAAGTGAATAAACGATTAACGTTCCATTATCCAAATTTAAACAGCGCTTATAAACGGGCCAAACAGTCTGTGACAGAAATTAAACGGATGAATGAAGTTAGAGACGAATATAGTAGTTCAGATTTATTAACGTTCAAGCCGAAAACGGATTTTAAACGTCCGAACTTTATGCAGCAACAAACGAGTGCTTTGACGAAAGCAGAAATCGGAAGCGCGGTTCATACCGTTATGCAGCATATCGATTTTAAGAAGGATTATGATGAGGCTTCAATCAAAGAATTGTTAATCCAGCTAGTCGATGAAGAATTTATAAATGAACAAGAAATGAACGCCATCGATATTAATCCGATATTAACCTTTTTACAGTCAGATTTAGGTCAAAGAGTAAAAAACGCTAAGCGAGTGATGCGAGAGTTGCCGTTTACGATGAAACTCCCAGCACAAGACGTGTATCCAGATTGGGAAGATGAAAGCGAAGAGTACGTTTTAATTCAAGGAGTTATCGACTGTTTAATTGAGGAAGAAGAAGGATTTTCGCTAATCGATTACAAAACAGACACGTTATACGGACAAGTAGATAAAGATGAGCTAAAGGAACGTTATTTAACCCAAATCACATTATATAAACAAGCAGTCGAAGAAATTTGGCAAATTGATTTGAATAGTAGTTATTTATATTATTTCGATCGGGATTTAGTAGTTGAAATATAAGGGGAAACAGAGCTTCTGAAGTTTAGAGGCTCTGTTTTTTTGCTCAAACGATTAAATAGAAAAAGCCAAGTCTAATTCAACTCACCCATCCGTGTATTAAAAAAGACTATTCTTTAACTAATAGTTTTCCCTTTTATTCTCAGGTTGTTTTAACCAGTATCGGACTCCTTTACCAGCTAGCGGCTCATCATTATACCTTGGGATAACATGAAAATGACTGTGAAAAATAAACTGATTAGAAACTTCACCAACATTCCATCCAAGTGTATAACCATCCGGAGAGAACTTTTCATCTAAATATTCTTTAGCTTTTTGTAAAAGATCATATGTATCGTTCCATTCTTGTTTAGTTAATTCGAAAGCATCAGCGTGGTGTTTTTTTGGAACGATTACTGCACATCCTTCTAATACATCCTGTTCCTTATTATGCTGCAACAAGTAACAAGTCTCGTTTTCAAACAAAATATTTTGATCCTTGTCTTTCATCGGATTACAAAAAGGACAACTTTCTTCATAAGACATAATTTATTTTTCCTCCTACTATTTTAAACTTTTCTGTTTTTGTAAATAAGTAATTATGTTAAATCCAGTTTTAGTTAATCAAATTGTATCATAGGTTTCTGAATTTTATAGTAAATTCTAGCTAATAATGGATTTAATATTTAATATTGATAGACAGGAATAAGCCCTTACTTTATTCAT
>CALKAL010000128.1 GCA_937983065.1 uncultured Bacillaceae bacterium
GCACTGGGACAAGAAATATTTAAATTTAAAAAGTAATATATAATATAAGCGAAAAGCTATTCATGGCTTAAAATTAGAAATTACAATAAATAATGGGGAAATCTGATTGAACGTGTCGAAATTTATTTTCATTTAAGTCATCCATAGTAAAAAGCTATAGACATGATAGAAAATTAGTAATTGTTATATGTGACTAAACTGTATTATGCTAAGGATAAATGATGAGAAGGAGGTTATACAAAATGAAAAAAGCAGTATTTTACCATGCAGGCTGTGAAGTATGTGTTGATGCAGAGAAAATGGTATTAGATTATTTAGACGAATCAAAGGTCGATTTAGAGATTGTCCATTTCGGTGATGATGCATCTCGTGTTAGTGAGGCAGAGGAGTTAGGAGTTAAATCGGTACCAGCCTTAGTCGTTAACAACCAAGTGTACCATATTAACTTTGGTGCAAGTATGGATGAAGTAAAAAACGGTTAAATTCAATGAGCAATACGTCAATATAAAAAAAGAGGTAGCCTTTTAATAAGCTACCTCTCTTTTAATATTCGGGCTTACTTCAAAGCCATTGATGACGTGCTTTATAAATGCTTTTGATGTTTGACACATAAATTTGTCTTTTCGATAAAAAAATCCGATTTCCCGTTTCGGCGTAGAGTCAATAATTTTTATCATCTTCATTCGACCGTCATTCATACTTTGTAAATACGGTTGAGGTAAAATCGTTGCGTATTTTCCTTCTTTGACAATTTGAACGATGGACTCGAGGGATGATATTTCAATCGTCGGTTGTAAGATAACGCCTTGTTCGGCACAATATTTGTCTATGAGTTGACGTAGATAATAATTTTTAGGCAGTAAAACGATTGGAAGATCCGTTAAGTTTTTTAATTGAAGCTCTTTCTCATGGGCTAAAACGTGATCCGATGGTAGCGCTAATGATAATTCTTCTTCAAATAAGAAGACAGATTCGAACGCCTCATTTTCAACAGGTAAAAACCCAATCCCTAAATCTAATTCATTGTTTAATAATTGTGTAACAATCTCTTCGGTTCTAAGTCCAAATACTGAAAGCTCTACATTTGGATACACCTTTTTGAAATTAATGATAGCACTTGGAAGTAAGTAATTGATGCAGCTAAATAAAGAGCCGATTGTTAAGTTACCTCGCTCTAATCCGTTTAAGTCGTTTAACGCTAATTTGGCTTGTTCCAATTCAAAAAAAATCGTTTGACTATGCTTTAATAATATTTTCCCCGCCTCGGTAAGGGTAATTTTTTTACCAATTCGATCAAAAAGGGGAATCCCTACTTCGTCTTCTAAGCTTTTAATTTGTTGACTTAATGTTGGTTGGGCGATATTTAGATTTTCAGCAGCTCTTGTAAAATGGAGTTCTTTACATACTTCTAAAAAATACTCTAATTGCCTTATTTCCATAAGACATACCCTCTTTCAAATGATAGTTTATACCTATTATTATGAAGGGTATTATTGAAATAGGCAATTAATTAAAATTCAGGGAGGAGTTTTTTCTAATAAAAAATAACGTTTGAACGAATCAAACGTTATTTTGTAACCTCTTATTGTGCTGTGACACCGCCATCGACGACGATTTCAGTTCCCGTAATATAACTCGCTTCATCAGTTGCGAGAAATAAAACGACTGTTGCAATTTCAATCGGCTCTGCTAGTCGACCTAGAGGAATCGTTTTTAATGCTTCATTTAATAATTCCTCATTTTCAGTGAGCGCAGAAAGCATTGGTGTTACAACGCCACCTGGATGTAAAGAGTTTACCCGAATATTATGAGGTGCTAATTCAATCGCAGCTTCTTTTGACATTAACCGAGAAGCTCCTTTACTTGCTGTGTAATGCACACCAGCTTGACCACCAATTAAGCCAGCAATTGAGGAAATATTTATGATGGAACCGCCACCCGCTTTAATCATTTCTGGCGCGACAGCTTTCATCCCTAAAAATTGCCCTGTCGTATTGATCGCTATAAATTTTTCAAACGTTTTTAAATCTAATTCGTTAAGCTGTAAATATCCTTCAGCTCCACCAATACCAGCATTATTTACTAACGTATCGATTTTTCCGTATTGCTCGATTGTAGATTGAACAACTTGATTCCATTCGTCCTCATTAGAAACATCGAGCTTTAACCCAATAATGTCTCCACCAGAAGATTTAATTTCTTCGACAACTTTAGTTAATGCTTCTTCTTGAACATCAGTTGCGACCACCTTTGCCCCTT
>CALKAL010000129.1 GCA_937983065.1 uncultured Bacillaceae bacterium
ATTTTATTACTCGTTGTTCTTGGACCGAGCTTATTTACAATTATTTTAGCCTTATCGATAACTGGTTGGGTCGGAATGGCCAGGATTGTGCGGGGACAAGTCTTACAAATTAAAAACTATGAATTCGTTCACGCCTCCCAATCATTCGGAGCAAAAACGGGCCGAATCATTAGGCGAAATTTAATACCGAATACGATGGGACCAATCATTGTTCAAATGACATTAACTGTTCCATCTGCTATATTCGCTGAAGCCTTTCTAAGCTTCCTTGGATTAGGAATTCAGTCTCCTCACGCCAGCTGGGGTGTGATGGCAAACGACTCATTATCAACTATTTTATCTGGGCATTGGTGGCGTCTATTCTTCCCAGCGTTTTTCATCTCAGCCACAATGTTTGCATTTAACGTTTTAGGTGATGGATTACGAGATGCACTCGATCCAAGACTCAGGAGGTGACAACTTTGGAGAAATTGCTTGAAGTAAAAGATTTGCACGTTTCTTTTTCCACATATGGCGGAGTTGTAAAAGCTGTTCGCGGTGTTTCCTTTGATTTATATAGAGGAGAAACATTAGCAATCGTAGGTGAGTCAGGCTGCGGAAAAAGTGTCACTGCTAATAGTATTATGAAGCTTATCCCAACACCTGCAGGAAAAATTGAAAAGGGAACGATTAAATTTAAAGATAGAGAATTGACAGGATTATCTGATAAGGAAATGCGAAAAATTCGCGGGGTTGACATTTCAATGATTTTCCAAGACCCGATGACAGCCTTGAATCCTACATTAACAGTTGGAACACAGCTTACAGAAGGGTTAATGCAACATCAAAATATTTCAGCAAAGGAAGCCCAGAAAAAAGCGATTGAAATGTTAAATCTAGTCGGGATTCCTAACCCCGAGCTTAGACTGAAGCAATACCCCCATCAGTTTAGTGGTGGGATGAGGCAACGGATTGTCATTGCTATCGCTCTTATTTGTGAGCCTGATTTACTCATTGCCGATGAACCGACAACAGCTCTTGATGTGACAATCCAGGCGCAAATATTAGATTTATTTTCAAAGATTCAAAGAGAAACTAATATAGCGATTATTTTAATTACCCATGATTTTGGAGTTGTGGCTAAGATTGCTGATCGCATCGCCGTCATGTACGGAGGTAAAATTATCGAATCTGGCACGAAAAAAGAAGTTTTCTATGAAGCAAAACATCCTTATACTCTCGGTCTATTAAACTCAATTCCAAGACTTGATAGAAAAGGAGAAAAGCTTATTCCAATCGATGGGACACCACCCGATTTATTTGCACCACCGAAAGGCTGCCCTTTTGCAGCGAGATGCCAACATGCTATGGTCGCATGTAATCAGGTATACCCTCTTCGTCATGATGTCAGTGAATCTCATTACGTAGATTGCTGGCTAGAAGACGAACGAGTTAAGGATATACATTAAAAAAACAACCTATAAGGAGGAACAGACAGATGAAAAAATGGTTATCATTATTGTTCATCGTGTTTCTTGCTATCGCTCTAGTTGCATGTTCAACTGGCGGTAGTGACGAGGAAGGTCAAACAGACACCGAAGACGAAACTGAAGATAACGGAGAGGAAGAAAACAATCAAGATGAATCAAGTGGGGACAAGAAAATCTTATACATGAATAACGGGATTGAACCAACTTCTTTTGATCCACCAGTTGGTTTTGACGCAGCATCATACAATGCGTTAAACAACTTAATGGAAGGTTTAACTCGTCTTGATGAGAATCACCAGCCTCAACCAGCTATGGCTGAGAGATGGGATATTTCAGACGATGGAACCGAGTATACGTTTTATTTAAGAGAAGATGCCAATTGGTCAAATGGTGATCCTGTAACAGCGGATGATTTTGTACACGCTTGGACACGTCTACTTGATCCAAACGCTGAACCGCCATCTGGTGCAGCATTCCTAGGCTATTTTATTGCTGGAGCAGAGGAATTTAACAATGGTGAAGGCTCAGCTGAAGATGTGATGATTGAAGCCGTTGAGGAAAAAGTATTTAAAGTAACACTTAACGCACCAACAGGGTTTTTCTTAGATTTAGTTTCTAACCCAGCGTTTTTCCCTGTTAATCACACAGTAGCTCAAGCAGACCCAACATGGCATACGGAAGCAGATACTTTCGTCAGTAACGGTCCATTCATGCTAACAGAGTGGAATCACGAGCAAAACTTCGTATTTCAGAAGAATCCTGAATATTGGGATGCTGACAGTGTAAAGCTTGATGAAGTACATTGGGCAATGGTTAATGACAGCAACACGTCATATCAAATGTATCAAAGTGGAGATGTTGACTCAGCAAGTATCCCTGCTGACTTAGCGGATGAATTATTAGAAGGTGACGACATATTTTATGAGGAGCAAGCAGGTGCTCACTTCTACCGTTTTAACGTGACGGAAGAACCATTCCAAAACGTTAATATTCGTAAAGCATTCGCAATGGCGATTAACCAAGAAGAGATTGCTGAATATATTGTTAAAAATATGCAACGACCAGCTTACGGATTTGTATCTTACGGATTTTTAGATGCTAACGGTAATGACTTCCGTGAAACAAATGGTGATTTAATTTCTTATGATCCAGATCAAGCAGTCGAGTTATTACAAAAAGGTATGGAAGAAGAAGGCTATGATGAATTACCACCAGTTACTTTATCATACAATACGAGTGATCAAAACAAAGACATTGCCGAATATATGCAACAACAATATATCGATGTCTTAGGTATTGAAGTAACATTAGAAAATACAGAGTGGGGCGTCTTCTTACAAGACCAACAAAATTTACAACATCAACTCTCTCGTAGTTCATTTTTAGCTGACTACGGAGACCCAGTTAACTTCTTAGAAAGCTTCATTACTGACTCATCGATGAACCGTACAGGTTGGTCAAATGAGCGTTATGATGAGCTAATTGCATTATCTAAACAAGAAGCTGACGAAGAGCAACGTTATGAATATTTATATGAGGCTGAAAAAATATTATTTGAAGATATGCCAATTTTCCCGCTTCATTTCTATAACCAAGTCATGCTTCAAAACCCTGACGTTACAGGAATAGTTCGTCACCCAGTCGGATATTTAGAATTAAAGTGGGCTGACAAGAATTAAGATAGTATAATGTAAAAAGGGGCGAACGATTGCCCCTTTTACATTATTTACATAAAAGGAGTTTTTGAAATGTTACCTAAGCCGTTAAAAAGTGGAGATACAATTGGTATTATTGCTCCAGCTAGCCCACCCGATATGAAAAAATTATATAAGGCCTTACCGTTTTTTGAAAAAATGAATTTAAAGGTGAAAATTGCACCCCATGTTGAAAAAGTGCACGGTTATTTAGCTGGAACAGATGAAGAACGTTTAAATGATTTACATATGATGTTTGAAGACGATTCTATCAATGCCATTATTGTTGCCCGTGGAGGATACGGTACTGGTCGCATTGCTCCTTATATCGATTACGAATTAATTAAAAATAACCCGAAAATTTTTTGGGGATATAGTGATATTACATACTTACATACAGCTATTAGACAAAAGACAGGGCTCGTTACTTTTCATGGTCCAATGGTTGCTTCTGATATTGGAGAAAGCGATTTTCATCCAATTTCAAAATTAAGCTTTCAACAATTGTTCGAACCGATTACACTAGTATATAATGAGAATATTTCACCGTTAAACGTCATTTCTGAAGGCGAAGCTGCAGGAAAGATTGTCGGAGGAAATTTATCTTTAATCGTCAATTCATTAGGATCTCCTTTTGAAATCGATTTAGATGATAAATTATTATTTATTGAGGATACCGATGAACCTCCTTACCGAATCGACTCATTTTTAAGTCAATTAAAAAATGCAGGTAAGCTTGAGCACATTAAAGGAGTAATCGTCGGTGATTTTAATAATGCCACACCGACAAACAACCGTCCTTCTTTAACATTAGAAGAAGTACTCACAGATTATTTCGGACAATTAAATAAACCTGTCATTTCTGGATTTAAAATTGGTCATTGTCAGCCACACTTTGCCATTCCACTTGGGACAGAAGCGACTTTATCAACGAAATCGATGTCATTAACGATTCAACCAGGTGTAGACTCGGAGGGAAAATAAAAAATGAACATTACAGCAATTGAAACATTCGAAGGAAAAGTACCATTAATTAAACCGTTTAAGACAGCTTTAAGAACCGTTACAACTGCCGAAACCATTTTCGTTAAAGTAACCCTTGAAGATGGAACGACTGGATATGGAGAAGCTCCACCGACCCACGTTATAACAGGAGACTCTCTTAAAAGTATTGACTATGCCATCAACTCTATTTTCAAGCCTATATTACTAAACGAATCGATTTTACAACTTGAATATTTAATGGAAAAAATCCATCAATCTATCGTTAGAAACACAAGTGCTAAAGCAGCGATTGATATGGCATTACACGACTGTTTTGCACAGTTTGCTAACATGCCCCTCTATCAACTTTTAGGAGGCTATCAACAAACGATCGAAACGGATTATACAGTTAGTGTTAATGATCCTGAAGAAATGGCAAACGACGCAAAGCAATTTGCTCAGGATGGCTTTGACGTATTAAAAATAAAAGTCGGAAAAGATGCGATTGATGAAGATATTAAAAGAATTGAAGCTGTTAGAGAAGCAGCTGGGGAAAATGTGACGATTCGACTCGATGCAAACCAAGGCTGGTCTCCAAAAGATGCGATTTACGCAATTAATAAAATGGAAGATTTAAATTTAAATATAGAACTCGTTGAACAACCCGTTAAAGCGCATGATGTCGAGGGATTAAAGCAAGTGACGGAAAATACTCAAACACCTATTATGGCTGACGAATCTGTTTTTACAGCCGTGGATGCTAAAAGAATACTAGAAATGCAAGCAGCCGATCTTATTAATATTAAATTAATGAAAGCTGGCGGCATTCATGAAGCGTTGAAAATTAATAAACTCGCCGAAACGTATGGCGTCAACTGCATGGTAGGCAGTATGATTGAAACTAAACTTGGTATTACTGCTGCCGCCCATTTTGCAGCAAGTCAAGCAAATATTACACGTTACGATTTTGACGCACCATTAATGCTTAAAAATGATCCAATTAACGGCGGGATTATTTACGATAAAAATAAAATTAGCTTTTCTAATGCACCAGGTTTAGGTGTTAAGACAATCGAGTTAACAAAATAAATAGACAGAAAGGGAGAATAAACATGACGAATACGACTATTTGGGTGACAGACGTTCCTGTAGCGACTATTTGGACAAGCCCCGACTCACCAAGGGACATTGATAAAATTGGCATTGAAAATCCAATCGATTTAAATAAGTGGTACAGTGATTTAACGCATGAATTAAGGAAAGAGTTAATCGATAAAAGTCTCGTTCAATCCCAGCTTTTATACGGGGAAGAAGTACTAATTGACGAAATTGACGGCCAATGGGCAAAAATTATCGCCGTTAAACAGCCATCTGTAAAAGATGAAAGAGGTTATCCTGGCTGGGTTCCATTAAACCAACTTAAAGAAGTCGATCAATCATTATGGAATAGAGACGAGATCGCTTTAATTACATCGAAACAAGCCTATTTATACAACGAAAATGAACAACCGTTATTAGAGCTTAGCTTTTTAACGTATTTACCTGTCATCGAAAAAGGAAAATCCTTTGTGGAAGTCCAAACTCCTACAGGTAAACGATTTTTAAAAAATGAAGACGTGACGATTCATCCATCTATTGATGACGTAACTAAAAAAGACGGTAACACGGTCATTAAACTAGCCGAACAATTTTTAGATCTCCCTTATTTTTGGGGTGGGATGAGCGCATTCGGTTATGACTGCTCAGGATATAGTTATAATCTTCACAAAGCTGTCGGTTATAACATTCCACGAGATGCATCCGATCAAGCAAATGATGGGTTAGAAGTCCCATTTGACGAACTCCAACCAGGCGATTTATTGTTTTTCGCCAATGATACGGGATATGTCCACCATGTCGGCATATACCACGGAGACGGGAAAATGATACACTCAGCCTTCTCAAGAAAAGGGATTGAAATAACACCTTTAAAAGGGACACGATACGAAAAAGAATTTATCGGGGCACGTCGCTACATTTTATAAGGGGGATTCATAATGGGGAATGAACCTATTTTACAAGTTAAAAACTTAAAAAAGCATTTCGATGTTGGGAAAGGACAAATTTTAAAAGCTGTTGATGATATTTCCTTTGAAGTTTTTAAAGGAGAGACTTTCGGAATTGTTGGTGAATCTGGCTGTGGTAAATCAACAGCGGGACGAACGATTTTAACCCTTTACAATAAAACATCCGGTGACGTGATATACGAAGGGGAAAACGTTCATGAAATTCCCGAAAAAGAAAAACAAAAATACTTCCGTAAAATGCAGATGATTTTCCAAGACCCATATGCATCACTAAATCCCCGCTCAACGGTGAAGGAAATCATTGCTGAGCCGATGGAAATTCATAATCTTTATAAAAATAAAAAAGAACAAGAACAAAAAGTGCATGAACTGTTAGAAGAAGTTGGACTAAACCGTGATCATGCGAATCGTTACCCCCATGAATTTAGTGGAGGGCAAAGGCAACGTATCGGAATCGCACGTGCGCTAGCTTTAGAACCAGATTTTATTATTTGTGATGAGCCAATTTCTGCTTTAGATGTATCCGTTCAAGCACAAATTATTAACTTACTTGAACGTTTACAAGAAGAAAAAGGACTTACTTATCTATTTATTGCCCACGATTTATCTATGGTTCGCCATATTTCTGATCGAATTGCTGTCATGTATTTAGGACATATTGTTGAATTAACAGATAGTGAAAGATTGTATAATGACCCACTTCACCCTTATACAAAGGCGCTTTTATCAGCCGTTCCAATTCCCGATCCAGACATCGAGGAAGAACGGGAGCGAATTATTTTAGAAGGGGATTTACCGAGTCCGATTAATCCACCTTCAGGCTGCGTGTTTAGAACGCGCTGCCCAGTAGCACAAGACATTTGTGCACAAGTGCAACCAAGATTCCAAGAGGTTGAAGAGGGACGATTTGTTGCCTGCCATCTATACGATGATGATATTAAAGAGATGGACAAAGAAAACCTTAATCAATTAACGATAAATTAAAAATAGAAAAATGAGCCTCACAAATAAATTGAGGCTCATTTTTTAATAATTTCAATTTTAATCAATTTGTACTGACTAAACAATTTTAATTGATTATTTTATTAAATCGACTTTTCATACAATAATATTAGCTTTAAAAATTAACGACTTTTTACTAATAAATCAACAGCTTCTTTAACATATTTATCGGCTTCTTCTCCGTTTTCTTTTGCTTCCACAACACAGTTCACGAGGTTTGAGCTAACGATAACACCGATTGTTCGGTCAATAGCTGATCGGCTCGCTGATAGTTGGGTGATTACATCTTTACATTCGGCTCCTTCTTCCATCATGCGAAGTACCCCTTTTAATTGTCCTTCCAAACGTTTAATTCTATTTTTAATTTTATCATTATATTCCACTGCGCTATCTCCTTGTCCATTTATACTATAATATTATTTTATACCCCAACAGGTATTATGTCAATGAATATTGTTCGGAACAAAAAAAGAAGGGGGAACCATCCCCCTAAAATAATGATTAAGCTCTTGGTAAAGCATTGACTGGTTCTAAGCAAGCAATGCCTGTGAATTTACATAAATCTACTGTTATACAGACATTTGTACGGCGTAAGTTTCTGATTGAGTTTCCAGGGAAGAAATCACATACATCATCTCCACCTGATGCTGGTGTAGAACCACCTTCCGTTACAGGTAATAAAATTTCAAGGACAGCACAACAATCATCCTTCACCTTACTTACGCGGAATACTGGAGATTGTAAACATTGGAAGACACGGTTTCCACCAACTGTTGCTTGAACAACACTTTGACCAATGAATGGCTCACAGTCACAGTAAAGGATGAATGGAATCGTATCATTGTCTAATGCCGCAGCAGGTGAGAGTAAACTACGAAGGGATTCTTTACAACCGACTTCACAATCATCGCTACCAGCTGCTTCTGCTTGAACTTTTGCAATTTTTCTTACGATTTCACATACACAATCGTTTTTACCACAACGGCATTTATC
This sequence comes from uncultured Bacillaceae bacterium, assembly GCA_937983065.1. Lineage (GTDB taxonomy): Bacteria > Bacillota > Bacilli > Bacillales > Alkalibacillaceae > CALKAL01. Next base: position 8,209 of record CALKAL010000129.1, read on the forward strand.
GCTTGATTCGTTATCAAACATCTTTTTTTCACCTCTCTTTATGTTTTCTATATAAAATATGTAGAAAATAAAAACTTGTATAGGTGAGTGTGTTTAATTTCTTACTTTAAATTGTCGTTTTTTATCCTATTTACATTTAAAATTTGATATGATGAAAACTAACAAGAGAAAAATAATGGAGGAGTTATAATCGTGCTTGAACAACATGTGCCTTTCATAGCAGTTGAAGGTCCGATTGGAGTCGGCAAAACATCTTTATCAAAAAAAATTGCGACACATTTTTATTACCATTTACTAAAAGAAATTGTTGATGAGAATCCATTTTTAGGAAAGTTTTATGACAATATTGAAGAGTGGAGTTTCCAAACGGAGATGTTTTTTCTCTCTAACCGATTTAAACAACTCGAAGATATTGAAAAATATTATTTATCAAAAGGAAAACCTGTCGTTTCGGATTATCATATATTTAAAAATATGATTTTTGCGAAACGAACGTTAAAATATGATCATTTAATAAAATACGAAGAAATTTACAATATACTAACACGGGATGTTCCAAATCCGAACATTATGATTTACTTACATGCTAGCCTCGATACGTTATTAAAACGTATTCATATGCGGGGCAGAGAAGTGGAGAAAAACATCCAAGCCGCTTATTTAGAACAATTAATAAACGATTATGATGAATATATGGAACAATTTGAACAAGAAAACCCTCATATACCTATTATTCATTTAAATGGCGATGAGCTTGATTTTGTTAAACACCAAAGTGATTTAAACGAGATTCTAACAATCGTCGAAAAACATGTACATAAAGGAGAATTTGTTTCATGAAAATAACGAATGACTACGGAATTCCAAATGATGCTGTTATAACGATTGCTGGGACGGTCGGGATCGGAAAATCAACGATGACAAATTCCCTTGCTAAAGCGTTAAACTTTCGTACATCCTTTGAAAAAGTTGACGGAAATCCGTATTTAGATAATTTTTATAAAGATTTTGAACGGTGGAGCTTTCATTTACAAATTTATTTTTTAGCTGAACGATTTAAAGAACAAAAACGAATTTTTGAATATGGTGGGGGATTCATTCAAGATCGCTCAATTTATGAGGATACAGGTATTTTTGCTAAAATGCATTATGAAAAAGGAACGATGGCAAAGGTCGATTATGAAACGTATACGAGTCTTTTTGAAGCGATGGTTATGACCCCTTATTTCCCTCATCCCGATCTACTTATTTACTTAGAAGGTTCGTTTGAGGATGTATTAGAGCGACTTCATGCAAGGGGAAGGGAAATGGAGAAAGATACACCGATTGACTATTGGAAAGAGATGTATGAGCGTTATGAAAATTGGATAAACAATTTTAACTCATGTCCTGTCGTTAGAATTAACATTAATGAATATGATTTAATTTCTAACGAAGAATCGATTGATTTAATACTAGAACGAATCGGCGATGTCATCCAATCATCACGAAAATTAATTAAAATGTGAAGGTATATTAATACCCCAGTAAGAGTTTTCTTACTGGGGTATTTTTTACGATGCTTTATTTTTTTCGTTATTTTTATTTTTACTTTTACTTTGTTTTTGGTCATTTTCTTCCGTATTCATCGTGCTATTTCCATTAAAGGTGCCACCTTCATCTATAATAAACATTTTCATCGATGCATCACCATTAAGCTTTCCAGATGACTCGATTTTTAACAGCTCTTTAGCCGTCACTTGTCCATTAATTGTCCCTGCTAATGTGACATTGCGCCCGTCTACATTCGCTTCAATGGACCCATCAACGCCAACAACGACATCACCGTCACATTTAACAGAGCCATTTACTTTTCCATCAATTCGAATACTTGATTTAGAATATAAGTCACCATTAAACTCAGAACCTGAACCGATAATCGTATCAACTTGACTGAGTTGCTTCTCTTTTCGTTTCATCATTCGATTCTCCTTTTACACTTACTTTAACACCCGTTGTAAAAACGTCATATATGGGAAAGGATCAATTATTTCCCCTTTATGAATAATTTCATAATGGAGGTGAACCCCTGTACTACGCCCTGTTGTTCCCATTAAACCGATCAAATCGCCTTGCTTAACTGTATCCCCTTCTTCAACTTTTATTTGAGCTAAATGGGCATAACGAGTTTTATACGAATTGCCATGGTCAATCACAATTGCTTGACCATATCCGCCATCCCAGCCAGAAAACTCAACAATTCCTTCACCTGTTGCATATATTTCAGTTCCCCACGGTCCTGCTAAATCAATACCATTATGAAAAGCTTTTCGCTGTGTAAATGGGTCTGATCGCTCACCAAATTCAGATGTGATTCGTTCTGTATCTGCTGGCCAATAAATTGGAACGGATTTTAATTTATCTTTTACTTGTTCTATTTCAACTAATGCAGATTCATATTTTTCAATTAATACCGGTATTTCATCTTTTAGCGATATAACGTCAACACCAGTTTGTATAAGAATGTCATTTTCGATGATTGACCCTTCCCACTCAAGTCCTCCTTGGGGTCCGTCGTCATCAAAGGAGACAACCCGATCTGGATTTAAAGATGATATCATTTCAGTTAATTGAGTTTCTAAAAGTTTCAACTCTTCAACTTGTTTTTGAATTTCTTTATTCGCTTCCTCGTACTGAATGATCTGCTCTTCTTGCTTTAAAACTGTCGTTACTTTATCCTCTAAATTAGTTTGTAAGTGTTGATTTTCACCTGAAACCGTCTGCATGACATGGATGGTAATCCATAAAGTAATAACGACAGAAACGAAAATAAGCAAAAAACTGAAAAAAAGTAGTTTATGTAATGAAAATTGTTTAACTTGTCCTTTGGCGTCTGACATAACTAAAATGCGCCACTTATTACTTTTCTTCATTTTAAAGTACTCCCCGTATTTTTTGTTATCTTAAGTAGTTATTCTACAAAAAATATAAAATTCCTACTTAAATTATATATTTCATATTAAAATATAACAAAGTCCTTATGTTTATGTAAAAATTATCTTTAAAAAGTCATTATATATAAAAAAAGACTTGCTTTTTGACAAGTCTTAGTATGGTAATATTTTCGTTTTTTATGAATTAAATAATGGCGGAGGAGGAGGGATTCGAACCCCCGCGGGCTTTGACACCCCTGCCGGTTTTCAAGACCGATCCCTTCAGCCAGACTTGGGTACTCCTCCTTAAGCTGACAGATAAAAATATATCATACGAATCGACATTTAGCAACAGAAAAATGTAATTAAAAATTTTTAGAAAAGTTGCTACATAAAAAGAGATGAGGCAACTGATATAATCAGCTGCCTCAATTTTATTTTTTCTCTATTTTCTCGATTCCGCCCATATATGGTCTTAAAACTTCTGGAATGACGACTGATCCGTCTTCTTGTTGATAATTTTCTAATATTGCTGCGACTGTCCGCCCAACAGCTAAACCAGATCCATTGAGTGTATGAACAAATTCTGGTTTTCCGCTAGATTCTCGTTTAAATCTTAATCGAGCTCGTCTTGCTTGGAACGCTTCAAAGTTGGAACAAGAAGAAATTTCACGATACGTATCATAACTCGGAATCCATACTTCTAAATCGTATTTTTTCGCGGCTGTAAACCCTAAATCAGCCGTACACATACTCATCACACGATAAGGAAGCTTCAACAATTGTAATACTTTTTCCGCATGTCCAGTTAATTGTTCTAATGCTTCATAAGAATCTTCAGGTTTTACAAGTTGAACTAGCTCGACTTTATTAAATTGATGCTGTCTAATTAACCCCCGCGTATCCCTTCCAGCAGAACCCGCTTCTGAACGGAAGTTAGCACTGAAGGCAACGTATTTTTTCGGTAAATCATCGACGGATAAAATTTCATCCCGATGAAAATTCGTCACAGGGACTTCCGCTGTCGGAATGAGGAAATAATCAGTTTCCTCTAGTTTAAATACGTCTTCTGCGAATTTAGGTAGCTGGCCAGTTCCTGTTAAACTATTTCGATTCACAATTTGCGGAGGAAGCATTTCAGAGTAACCATGTTCATCAGAATGAAGATCCATCATAAAGTTAATGACAGCTCGTTCAAGCCTTGCTCCTAATCCTTTATAAAAAACGAATCGGCTTCCTGTTACTTTAGCAGCTCTTTCAAAATCTAAAATATTTAATTCATTTGCAATATCCCAATGCGGTTTAATGTCAAAATTAACATCTCTAACTTCTCCCCAATGGCGGACAGGTACATTATCATCCTCTGTTTCACCAACAGGGACAGATTCATGGGGGATATTCGGAATTGAAAGAAGCAACTCATCTAATCTTTCTTCAACAACTTTTAACTCATCATCAATTTCTTTAATGCGATCGCCGACTTCCCGCATTTCTTTTATAAGATCGTCGGCATCTTTTTTCTCCCTTTTTAATTGAGAAATTTCTTTAGACACTTCATTTCTTCGAGCTTTCAATTGTTCAGACTCTTTAATGAACGTCCGTCGTTTCACATCCCACTCTTCAAAATGAGCTAAATCCGTTAAGTCTTCACCACGATGTTTTAATTTTTCTTTCACCTCATCAAAATGATTTCGTAACAGCTTCAAATCAAGCATAACAATGACCTCCTAAATCATTTAAACATTTTTTAATGGAACGAATTAATTTTAAAACTTTTATCTTTTATAAAAATAAAAAAACCCGTCCCTATTACATTAAATAAAGGGACGAGTTTGTATACCCGCGATACCACCCTAATTGTAGACATTAGTTTATCTACCAACTCGGTTCAAATTAACGGCTTGACGACCGGACATTGCTTACTTTTATTTCGGCAATTCAGCTCAAGGATGGATTCATAACTTTCTTCCATCGGTTTTCACCAACCACCGACTCTCTAAAGAAAGAAGAGCTATTACTATTTCCTATCGACGCTTTTTATATGATTGCTTTTAATATATCGTTTAATCATTAATAAATCAACTATTTTAAGTGAAAATCCCTTTAATGCTTTCGAAAAGGTTAACGAAAAAGTCACCGATACTTCTCATTAATAACGTAAACCAATTCGCCTTTTCAACTTCCGAAGTCGTCACAATCGGTACTGAGGTCGCCTCATCAGTTAATATATTTCCATAATTATGTTCACCATTATACGTTAAAACCATACGTCCGACTTCTAAACCTTCTTCAACAGGTGCAACTAATGCCCCGTCTTCATTTAACAGTTCCTCGTTTAATTGATATTCAACCGAGTAATTTTCTCGATCACCAATACGGACAATTTTTTCGATGGAATCAGCCGCTTCAATCGAAACTTGGCTTTCTTTCCCTTTATCAACAGGTAAAATAGATTCCTCTTCAATTTGATAACCGGCTTCGTATAATGTCACTTTTTCGAAATCATTGAATCCATGATCTAACAATTTTCTCGTTTCATTAAATCGAGCTGCTTCACTTTCTGTACGCATGACGACAGTTATTAATCGCGTTCCATTTCTTTCCGCTGTCCCAGTGAAACTGTAACCTGCAAGAGTTGTCCAGCCGGTTTTTATCCCATCTACACCATCATAGGAAAACTGCTCTAAATGTCCAGGAATTCCTGGTAGCATCCAGTTGTAGTTGATCATCGTATGTCCTTCAAATTCTTTTGTCGGAATACTTGATACGTCTAAAAACTCTGGATAATCATTAATTAAATGATACGCTAAAAGAGCACTTGAGCGGGCGGACATTAAGTTATCAGCATCTGGCTCAGTTCCTTCAGGGTAATTTTCACCTAAGCTCGAGTTAGGAAGACCTGATGAATTGACGAATTTAGCTTCTGGAAGACCCATTTCTTCAGCTTTTTCATTCATCATTTTAACGAACTCACCTTCAGATCCAGCAACGAGCTCAGCTAAGGCAATTGATGTCGCGTTATCCGAATAAATGGCCATCGCATCGTACAATTCTTTTACTGTATATAAATGGTCTAATCTTAAGCCAACACCTGAAAAGTTGTTGTTAGCTGATATATCAAACGAATATTGACTAATTTCAGTTTCTGTATCCCAGCTAATAACTCCATTATCAATCGCTTCTAATACGAGATATTCTGTCATCATTTTTGTCATGCTAGCTGGAGGAAGAGCAACATCGGAATTTTTTTCAAATAAAATTTCCCCCGTCTCAGCATCAATAAGGATAGCTGATTCTGCTTCGACATCGGATAATTGTGCATGCGTTGTCAAAGGTTCAAAAAATAGTGAACTTACTACAGACATAAAAGTCATTGTAAATAGTAATAAATATATATGTAATTTCTTCATCTCATTAATCCTCCGTCAAGTAAGCAAAATATAGTTTTATTATACAATAGATTTTACCCTTATTAATTGGAAAATTTCTCTTTAAAGAAAAAAGTTTTGTGAAGGGATAAAAGAGGTTGGAAAATATCACTTGATTATTTTTCCCAACCTCTTTATTTCATTGTAAAACTTCGTCGATATATAAATTAGGAAGCTCTGTTAAGTTAATTAATTGATCATTTTCTAATTGAATGAGTGGCCGTGTTGGATGTTTTTGATCGATAAACTTAATAATTCCTATCTCATTATTAGATAGCTTCACTTTAGCACCGTTTGAAAATTGGACGATACTATTTGTTAGAGCCATGACAATTTTCATATCTAAAATACCAAATTGATATTTATTTAATTCCTCAACAACTTTAAAAGGCGATTGTTTATTTTTATAATAACGTTCTGATGTCATCGCATGAAACGTATCACTCACAGCAATTAATTTTGCATACGGATGAATCTTTTCATGCGTTAAGCCTAATGGATATCCTGTGCCATCGAGTCGTTCATGATGCTGTAAGACAGCTAGCTTAATATTTTTACTTAAATATTTTTCATGCTCAATTAAACGATAGGATAAGACAGGATGCTTTTTCACTTCCTCAAATTCTTCTTCTGTTAAAATCCCATCTTTATAATAGAGCTTTTTATCAACTAATAGCATTCCGATATCGCTCAAATAAGCAGCTAATGCAATTTGCACCCGTTCATTTTTACTATAGTTAAGCTTATTAGCTAAATAAGATGAAATGACAGGTAAGGCAACGATGTGATGGAAGAAATAATAATGCTTATCCGTATAATGATGTAATTGAATTAAAATATCTGATGTTTCTTCACCGATTTCAACTAAAGGAAGAATCATTTCCCGAATAGATGTTATATCTAATTTTGAATGTTCATTCCAATTCTCAAACAATTCGATAGTCGATTGGACCGCATCAACGTAATAATCATAAAATGTCCAACTTTCTTTTTTAACGTTTGACGTATTCTTTATGAGTAATTTTTCTTCCTCATTTTGTTCTATTTCCGGTTGTGTATCTTCTTTTTCCACATGGGTTTCATTAACATAATGACTGCCATCAGCTAATTTACTAGCAACCTCAACATAAGGAACGCGGAATTTAGTCAATACTTCAATATGAATATCTTCTACAACTGTATTTTTTGGAACAATTGGATAAGTCGTATTTCCCATAACATCACTTAAAATTAAACTGCCAGGTAGTAGATTTCTTGGGTGAACTTTCATTTTTCATTCCCCCTAATACGCTAGAACATCTAGCGCATTTTAAATATCTTCTTCTTCGTGATCTTCAAGCTCGCCTTGATCATCATTATCTAATTCTTCGTATTCATCGATTTCTTCTTTTTCTACACGAGCAACTGTTGCTACTTCTTCATCGTCTTTTAATGTAATTAATTTTACGCCCATCGTATTTCTTCCTGTTACAGAAATCGAATCAATTTCCATACGAATTAATACGCCACCGATCGTCATAATCATTAAATCTTGATCCTCAGTTACAGGCTTAACTGCGACGACGTGATCATTTTCTTTTAATTTACACGTAATAATACCTACCCCGCCACGGTTTTGAAGACGATAATCTTCTTGAGGTGTCCGTTTTCCAATACCTTTTGCTGTAACAGTTAGAACATCAACATCTTCATCTAAAATATCCATTGAAACGACTTCATCACCGTCACGAAGGTTAATTCCTTTAACACCTGAGGCAGTTCTTCCCATCGTGCGAACATCTTGCTCATTAAAGCGAATAGACATTCCGTTACGTGTTCCAATCATAATATCTTTATGACCGTCCGTTAATTTTACAGAAATTAATTCATCGTCTTCCCGTAAACTAATTGCCCGGATGCCACCTTTTCGAATGTTTGCAAAATGTTTTAGTGATGTCCGTTTTGAAATTCCTTTTCTCGTCGTGAAAAATAAATACCAATCTTCTTTATACTCTTCCGTTGTAATTACAGCATTTACCCATTCATCTTTTTCTATTTGAAGGACGTTGACGAGCGGGATTCCTTTAGCTGTCCGACTAAATTCTGGAATCTCGTAACCTTTTGCTTTATACACTTTTCCTTTATTCGTGAAAAAGAGAATCGTATCGTGGGTAGAAGTAGATATTAAATGCTCAACGAAATCATTTTCATTCGTTCCCATTCCTTGTATACCCCGTCCACCACGGCGCTGTGTACGATACGTTGTAATCGGTAAACGTTTAATATAACCTCGATGCGTTAAACTAATAACGATAGATTCTTCAGGGATTAAATCTTCATCTTCAAAGAAATCAACCCCACCGACAGTGATTTCAGTACGTCTCGTATCATTATATTTTTCTTTAATTTCTACTAGCTCTTCGCGAATTATTTCCAGTACTTTTTCATCATCAGCTAAAATAGCTTTTAATTCTGCAATTAATGCCGTGACTTCGTTATATTCATCTTCAATTTTTTCGCGTTCTAAACCTGTTAAACGTTGCAAACGCATATCTAAAATAGCTTGAGCTTGTTTTTCAGATAAGCCGAAACGTTCCATTAAACCAGTTCGTGCTGAGTCAGTTGTTTTTGAATTACGAATAAGCTCAATCACTTCATCGATATGATCAAGAGCAGTTCTTAAACCTTCTAAAATATGTGCACGTGCCTCAGCTTTTTCTAATTCAAATTTTGTTCTTCTCGTAATAACTTCAACTTGGTGGTTTAAATAATGTTCTAACGTTTCTTTTATGTTTAACACTTTCGGCTGGCCGTTAACTAATGCGAGCATATTAATCCCGAAAGTCGTTTGCATCGCTGTTTGTTTATATAAATTATTTAAAACAACATTCGCATTCGCATCTCTTCTTAATTCAATGACAATACGCATACCTTCTCGGTCGGATTCATCGCGCAAATCAGATATCCCTTCAAGCTTTTTCTCCCGAGCTAGCTCTGCGATTTTTTCGATTAAACGAGCTTTATTCACTTGATAAGGTAATTCAGTAACGATAATCGTTTCTTTGCCCTGGCGATCTTCTATAATATCCGCTTTAGAACGAATCGTAATCGAGCCTTTTCCTGTTTCATACGCATGACGAATCCCGCTTCTACCTAAAATAATTCCACCCGTCGGAAAATCAGGGCCGTGTAAATATTGATCCATAAGTTCTTCAATTGTTAAATCAGGATTTTTACTAATCGCTAAAACAGCATCGATCACTTCACCTAATTGGTGCGGAGGAATATTCGTTGCCATTCCAACTGCGATTCCAGATGTTCCATTAACTAATAAATTCGGGAAACGAGCAGGTAGTACGACAGGCTCCCTTTCCGCTCCGTCATAGTTATCTGTATAATCAATCGTATTTTTATTAATATCTTTTAACAGTTCCATTGAAATTTTCGACATACGGGCTTCCGTGTAACGCATTGCTGCTGCGGAGTCACCATCAACCGAACCGAAATTTCCGTGGCCATCAACTAACATATAACGGTAGTTGAAATCTTGTGCCATTCGAACCATCGTATCGTAAACAGCCAAATCACCGTGGGGATGGTATTTACCAATAACTTCCCCAACGATACGGGCTGATTTTTTATACGATTTATCCGCATGCATGCCTAAATCATGCATCGCATATAAAATACGGCGATGAACGGGTTTCAATCCGTCACGAACATCTGGTAACGCTCGTGAAACGATTACACTCATCGCATAATCTAAAAAAGAAGTACGCATTTCTTGACTTAAATTTATTTCTTGAACACTTGGCCGTTGCTGATCCAAACTGGATTACCTCCCTAATTCAAGTGCAGACGTTAAGTAATTTGACGTCTAACATGACAATTCACTATGAAACTAAATATCTAAATTTTGTACGTATTCGGCATTTTCCTGAATGAAATCCCGTCTCGGCTCGACTTGATCACCCATTAATATTTCAAAAATTTCATCCGCTTCAATCGCATCTTCTAGCTGGACTTGAAGCAATGTTCTCGTATCTGGGTTCATCGTAGTTTCCCAAAGCTGACCTGGATTCATTTCTCCTAAACCTTTATACCGTTGAATGACTGGTTTCGGATTTTGCGGAAGCTCCGACAATAATTCATCTAATTCTTGATCACTATACGTGTAATTTACATTTTTCCCTTGTTTAATCTGATATAGTGGCGGCTGAGCAATATAAATATAACCGTGCTCAATTAGTGGTCTCATAAAACGATAGAAAAACGTAAGAAGTAATGTTCGAATATGAGCCCCATCCACATCCGCATCAGTCATAATAACGATTTTATGGTAACGGGCTTCGCTAATATCAAATTCTTCTCCAATTCCCGTACCTAATGCCGTTATAATTGTGCGAATTTCATTGTTTGATAAAATTTTATCAATCCGCGCTTTTTCAACGTTAATAATTTTCCCTCTAAGCGGTAAAATTGCTTGGAAATGACGATCCCTACCTTGCTTAGCAGATCCTCCAGCAGAATCACCCTCAACGATATAAATTTCACTAATCGCTGCATCTTTTGAAGAGCAATCTGCGAGTTTTCCAGGTAAGTTCGATACTTCTAAAGCACCTTTTCTTCTTGTTGTTTCTCGAGCTTTTTTCGCAGCAATTCGTGCGTACGAGGCTGTTAATCCTTTATCTACAATTTTCCGCGCAACTTGCGGATTTTCTAAAAGAAACTGATTAAACTTTTCTGAGAAAACTTGATCCGTAATCGTTCGAACTTCACTATTACCTAGTTTTGTCTTCGTCTGACCTTCAAATTGTGGATCAGGATGTTTAATAGAGATAATCGCGGTTAGACCTTCGCGAACATCTTCTCCAATTAAGTTTTCGTCATTATCTTTTATTAAATTAGTTCTTCTTGCGTAATTATTAATGACACGGGTCAATGCAGTTCTGAAGCCAAACTCATGGGTTCCACCTTCAGCTGTATTAATATTGTTCGCAAACGAATATAAGTTACTTTGGAATCCATCGTTATATTGAATCGCAAATTCAACAGTGACACCATCGACCTCATTTTCACCGTAAATCGGCTCGTGTAACGTTTCCCGTTTTCGGTTTAAATGCTCGACATATTCTTTAATGCCGCCTTCGTAATAAAATTCTTTTGGCTCATTTTCATCAGGATTTCGTTTATCTGAAAGTGAAATTCGTAATTTTTTATTTAAATAGGCTAATTCCCGAACACGATTTAATAAAACATCGTAAGCAAATTCCGTCGTTTCAGTAAAAATTTCTCGGTCTGGTTTAAAATAAATTTTCGTCCCAGTTTCTTCAGTTTCACCGATAATTTTAATGTCTTCATTCGGAATCCCTCGAGAATAACTTTGAAAATAAATGTTTCCATCACGATAAACATAAACTTCTAATCGTTCAGACAAGGCGTTAACAACGGCAGCTCCAACACCGTGTAGTCCTCCAGAAACTTTATACGATCCGTCGTCAAATTTACCTCCCGCATGAAGTACGGTAAGAATAACTTCAACGGCTGGTTTTCCTACTTTTTCATGCGTATCAACAGGAATCCCACGTCCATTATCAATGACTGTTATACTATTATCTTCTTCAATGGTAATTTGTATATGATCGCAATATCCTGCTAACGCTTCATCAATACTATTATCAACAATTTCCCATACGAGATGGTGTAATCCTCTTTCACTCGTTGAACCGATATACATTCCTGGTCGTTTTCTAACTGCCTCGAGACCTTCTAATACTTGTATTTGACTTGCACCATAATCGGCTTGTTCATTAATTTTTTCTTCCACGCTATGGTCCCACCTTTAATTCATTTTTAATTGCTTTTAATTAGTCCGTTGTTTCGTCCGTTAATTTTATATCAGCTGTATCATCCACATTTTCTAACATGTACGATAAATGCGACCTTCGATTTAAAGTCGGTACAGATAATGAACTAAAATATATTTTATCAATAGTGATGACGATTGATTTTGCCTCTTCATAATCCGAATCGATAACATTACCTTTTTCTCTCTGCTTGAAAATTAACTCTTGAATAATCGTCGATGAATGAAATAAACTGTAATCTAATATCGCAATGACTTCCTCTGAGCGAATGACATTTTCGTCACCAATATGAATAAACAAAGGGATCAACTACTTTCTTTAACAAGTTTTCCGTTATGAATATTAAAAATTAATGCCCGATTTAATGTCTCATGATCAATCCCGTCGACACTTGTTGTTGTGACGAAGGTTTGTACTTTACCTTGAATCGTATTTAGTAAATGAGACTGTCTATAATCATCAAGTTCACTTAAAACATCATCTAAAAGTAAAACAGGGTATTCCCCGATTTCTTCATAAATTAATTCAATTTCAGCTAATTTTAACGATAATGCAGTCGTTCGTTGTTGACCTTGGGATCCAAAATGTTGAACGTTTTGCCCATTGACGTAAAAAATGAGGTCATCCCGATGTGGGCCAACAATCGTCGTTCCCCGTTCTATTTCTTTTTTTTGAACCGCATTGAAATGATCAACATACGCTATTTCTATTTTCTCCGAATTCATAGTTTCTGATACATTGACGGAAGATTCGTATTCTATTTCTAATTGTTCTAATGTTCTACTAATGCCACTATGAATATCAGCTGCCCATTTTCGTAATTTGTTTAAAAAAGTGAATCGTTTTTCTAAAATTACAACGGCATGTTCAATGAGCTTTTCAGTGTAAATGGATAACATCGTTAAATCCGATGTTTTTTGCCGCTGTAAATCTTTTAATAGCGCGTTACGTTCTTTTAATACTTTTTGATACTGACTTAAATGATAAATATAAACTGGCTGAATTTGCCCAATTTCCATATCGATAAAACGACGCCTTTCTTGTGGGCTCCCTTTTACGATATTTAAATCTTCCGGAGCAAACATGACGACATTCAAGGCGCCGATATAATCGCTCAATTTCTTTTGTTCAATATGATTGAATTTCGCTTTTTTCCCTTTAGGGGTAAAGATAATTTCTAAAGGGAGAGATCGGTTTCGCTTAAATACTCTCCCTTCTATTTTACCATACTCTTCATTCCATTTGATTAACTCTTTATCCCGTGGTGTACGATACGATTTTGTAAAGGCCAAAACGTAAATAGATTCTAATAAATTCGTTTTACCTTGAGCATTTTCACCAATAATGACATTCATTTGTTGATCAAAGGTTAATTCAATCTGATCATAATTCCGATAGTTTTTTAGTTGAATCGTTTCAACATACATATTGTAATTCCTCTAATCATTTATTAATGTGCTGATTTTAAACGAACCTATATTTTCAATTTCTATAATATCGTTGTTTTTCAATTTTCGACCTCGACGTGATTCAAGCTCACCGTTAACGAATACATCATATTCTTGGAGGAAAATTTTTACAATTCCACCCGAATCAACGACGTTTGCCAATTTTAAAAATTGACCTAACGTAATAAAGTCCGTATTAATTTCAATATTTTCTGGCATACAACCACCTATTCTTTAAAACATCTACTATCTATATTTTACTAAAAATTGAGCATTATTAAAAGAAACTGAGGCAGGGACAAAAGGATTTTATAATAAGTAAAGACGAACGTTATTTTGAGCATGTACTCGCTCTGGAAATATACTTCGCTTTTACCCACAGGGCACAAGCTCGACATCTGCGAAATCCTTCGCAGTGTCTCCTACGCCGGGGGAGCTGATGAGCCTCCGCAGTACAAGGACGTACAAGTGTCGATGACGTCACAGGACGTGAC
>CALKAL010000130.1 GCA_937983065.1 uncultured Bacillaceae bacterium
ACTTCTGGATATTAGCGTTAAACTTCTGGATAATGCAATGTTACTTCTGGATAAAAGCGCATAACTTCTGGATAAAGTCGATGAACTTCTCGATAAACCAACTAGACTTCTCGATATTGGCACCGAACTTCTGGATATAAACGTTCAACTTCTCGATATAGGCACCAAACTTCTGGATATAAACGTTGAACTTCTTGATAAAGCAACTCCGTCTCTTAGTAAAATAGTCCTCACCGAAGTTATTTCAAAAAACGCACGGTCAGAAAGCTACTGCACCCTTTAGCTCTCTGGCCTTTTTTTAGTTTATAACGATATAAGCCTTAAGTCTTATTTAAAAATATGTCTGAGGATCATTATCGAAAAACGGAATCATCGGTAAGCTTAAATTAACGCATTACCGAAAGGAGGAAAAACATTGCCGAAATGGTTATGGATCACATTGTTTATCGTTTTAACAATTATAGCTTTAGCGAATCTTGGCCCGATGATTGCCTTAGCGATTTCCTTATTTATCGGCTATATCTTGTTCAAACAATTTTTTAAAACCGAATCACCTGGCGTAAGAATTGCTATTGTCATTGGAGTTATCTTCTTGACAGCCACCGCCTTATCGAACATTTTTGCTTTAGTTGGACTACTTGCTGGGTACGGACTGTATGTGTTAATTAAAAATCGCGATGACGTTTATGATGAGGAAACGAAAGAGGAAGAAGACCCTTTTTCTAACTTTGAAAAAGAATGGTCGGAATTTCAAAAATATTACTAAGGAGAGATTTTCATGTCAAATTTATTTACACGGATTAAAAACACAATTGTATCTGATATTCACGAAATGATTGATCAAAAGGAAGAGAAAAACCCAATAGCTACATTGAATCAATATTTAAGAGAAAGCGAAAAAGAGGTTGAACAGATTAGTCGTTTAATGGATCGCCAACGTAAATTGAAGGATCAGTTTTCCGATGAGTATGACCACGCCATTTACATGCGAGATAAACGGGACAAACAAGCAGAAATTGCGAAGAAGGCAGAGGAGCTAAGCCTTTTCGAATTCGCTACGAAAGAGAAAAATGAATATGCAGAACAAGCGGTTAAGCTGAAAGAATCGTTACAAAAAATAAATCAATCAATTGAGCAGCTTGAAGAAAAATACCGGACGATGCAGTTAAGATTAAAGGAAATGCATTTCAAACGACTTGAGTTGATGGGTAAAGAAAATACTATTCGCATGAACCATCGTATGAATCAGCTTATTCACGAAGACGAGCAAAGTTCAAACAAGCGTATTCGCGAAATTGAAAGATATATGGACCGATTAGAAGCGAAAGTGAGCCGCGAATATGAGCAATTAACATTCGACGATAAAATTGAGCAATTAGAGAAAAACTTGAAAGCGAATTAACTTGGGAGGGGTCCTCATAAGGGATCCCTTCTGTTTCATAATTAGTGTGAGTTTTAGATAGGGAAGTTGGACTTTCTAAATGGAGCGAAAACTTTCTGGACTTTCTGGATGCGATACAAAAATTCCGAATGCAATACCGAACTTTCCGCATTTCCAGCTAATATTTTTTGAATAAGTTGGAACACTTTCCTCTTATTTGACTAACTATGCTGGACGTGCGCTCGTATTTTCTACATAAGCAACTTTTTTTACTTTTTTAAAAAATGCGACGGCTATCATATATATTATAATAAAAAATATCAGAATTTTGTCGATTCAATTAAAGTGCATTATGCTATCATAAATGCAAGGAGGCGCCGCCATGTTTCAAAAATTGAATACATCACTCATCAATTGGGTCATTCTAATATCTATCGCATTAGTCATTATTGAAATCGCCTTTTTTAATGGTGGGCTAGTCGTTTCTTTAGCGATTTCCTTTGGGGTCCTATATGCAGGCTATTACTATTATAAAGAAACGTATGGAAAGATTCTTTTTTGGGTTGGTCTATTATCGGTCGTTTTAACTATATTAAATATGATTGCCGTCCGTTTCATTATTATCGTCATTATAATTTACGTATTAAGAGTTTATTATTTATCCCGGCATGATCCAGAAAAAATTAAGCCACTCTTTTTTGAAACGACAGAAAGTGACGAATCCCTTATAGAAGGAAAATCGCTTCTTCCCCAGCAGCTTTTCACGAAAAGAATGACACCAGATCATCCTTATCCGTGGCAAGATGTACATATTGCTGGAATTGTCGGTGATACGATTATCGATTTAACGGAAGCCTTTTTACCTGACGAAGAGGATTCCGTCATTTCGATTAGACATGGGTTTGGTAACATTATTATTTATGTCCCGTATGAGCTTGAAGTGAGTGTCAATCATTCCACATTACTTGGGCAAGTTTCTGTGTTTAACAAAAATTACGGATTTATCGTCAATGAAACGATTCATACGAAAACAGAACATTTCCATGACACGACTAAGCGGCTTAAAATAATGACTTCGGTCTTGTCTGGAAATTTAGAGGTGGTTCGAACATGAATTCATTTAAACCGTTTCAAAGTACATTTTCTATGCTCCTTTCTTTTTTCATTATAACGATTCCAGCGACGGTTATTTTTACAGTGCATACGTTTACGGATTTATCGTTTTCTGATTTAAGGGAGCAAAAATCATTTTTTAACATCCCTTATTTCGATTATGTCATCGGCGGATCTTTATTAATCGTTATTATTTTAGGTTCTATTTATGGAAGCTCCCTTTATTTGCGACATAAAAAAATTGAAAAGGGCCTACAAAAAATAATTAATAGTGAGCCTTTATTTAAAAACGAAGCAGAAAAAAAGAAAAATAGCGATATTCTTTTTTCGTTGATGGCGGAAATTGAAGCTGATAAGCAAGACCGCATGAGACGCATTCGCCGTCTTGCAACGGAACTCGCTACACGTGAAACGGAAGATGTGGAAACGATTTTAGAAAAAGAAAGAAGTCGATTAGCTCGAGAGCTTCACGATTCTGTGAGCCAGCAGTTGTTCGCTGCATCAATGCTTCTTTCATCAATGACGGAGCAAGATCATGCTGAGAATCCAGTCGTTGAACAGCAATTAAAACAAGTTGAGCAAATGATTCAACAGTCCCAGCTCGAAATGCGTGCTCTGTTATTACATTTACGACCAATCGCATTGAAAAATAGCTCGTTAAAAGAGGGCATCGAGCATTTTTTACTCGATTTAAAACAGCGCGTCCCAATCGATATTACGTGGAAGCTTGAAGATATTGATATTGATAAAGGCATGGAGGATCAGCTCTTTCGAATTTTACAAGAATGTATTAGTAATAGTTTAAGACATGCGAAAGCGAAAAAAATTGACATTCTATATATTGAAAGAGATGACTTTGCGATTTTACGAATGGTTGATGACGGGGTTGGCTTTGATACTTTATCCAGTCAATCAAAATCGTATGGAATTACGAACATTAAAGAGCGCGCCTATGAAATCGGTGGTATCGCTAGGGTTGTCAGCTTAGAGGATTATGGAACGAAAATCGAAATTAAAGTACCGACTTTAAGGGAGGAATGAAAATGATTAAAGTCGTTTTTGTCGATGATCATGAGATGGTACGAATCGGGCTTTCCGCATACCTTTCAGCCCAACCAGATATTGAAGTGATTGGGGAGGCTGATAACGGTAAAGACGGGGTTGAAATTAGCTTGAAGCTACGTCCCGATATTATTTTAATGGATCTCGTCATGGATGGGATGGACGGGATTGAAGCGACGAAGGAAATTTTAAAAGAATGGCCAGAAGCTAAAATTGTCATTGTCACTAGTTTTTTAGACGATGATAAAGTGTACCCCGCTCTTGAAGCAGGAGCTACAAGCTACGTATTAAAAACGTCAAAAGCGAGTGACCTTGCCAATGCGATTCGCAACACTTACGGCGGAGATCCAGTTCTCGAGCCTGAGGTCACGGGAAAATTGATGAATAAAATGCGTACTTCCAAGGAGCAGCCGCTACACGACATGTTAACCGAACGGGAAAAAGAAGTGCTCTTACTTATGGCCGACGGAAGATCAAATCAGGAAATTGCTGACGAATTGTTCATCTCTTTAAAAACGGTGAAGGTTCACGTCAGTAATATTTTAGGTAAACTTGAAGTGCAAGACCGGACACAAGCGGTGATTTATGCCTTTAAACACGATTTAGTGAATTCGAACTAGCTAGTTAAAAGTGAGAAGAGTATATTTCTGCGTGAATTTTGATTTGGATTTGCGCGGATTTTTTTATGTTTGCGAGGGGATTCTCGGACTTGCGGAGTTGCGGATTTGCGGATTTGCGCGGAACTTTTTCGGTTTCGCGGAACTTTTTCGGTTTGCGCGGAACT
>CALKAL010000131.1 GCA_937983065.1 uncultured Bacillaceae bacterium
AGCTAAAACAATTTCTTCAAAAATCTTTGAATGCAATGTTTGACGGATTTCCTTCATCTTATGATCTCTACCAAAATGAACGATGTTTGTTAAAAATACCGCAGACAATTGATGTTCTGGATCCATCCAAACACTTGTCCCTGTAAACCCGTTATGACCAAAAGTTCCTATAGGCCATTTGTTTCCGCATGAAATATCTTGATTCTCTTCAACGAGTACTTCAAAGCCTAATCCTCGATGTTTAAATATATCTTTTTGTGCTAACTCTATTAAACTTTCAGGAATGACATTTTGCTCTTCTAATCCGAGCCAATACTTTGAATATAAACCGATATCTTGCGCTGTTGAGAATACACCTGCACTGCCCCCAACACCACCTAAATGAAATGCCTTTTCATCATGGACTTCCCCTTGAACATACGTATCCCCGACCTTTTCTGTAGAGGCAATTTGATCTATGTGCTCCTTAGATGGTAAATAAGTCGTATTGTTTAACTGCCAAGGCTCAAATATATTTTTTCTAGTAAACTCGTTTAATCGTTCTCCAGATATCTCTTCGATAATTTTTCCTAGCAAAATCATTCCCAAATCACTATAAACAACCTTTTCTTCCGTCGAATAAATTAAATCCTCGCTTAGCACGTCGGATAGTACATCGCGACTTTCAAACCTATTACGGTAAGGCAAATCTGCAGGTAAGCCCGAATTATGATGTAATAAATGTCTTATCGTGATATGTTTAAACCGAAAAGATGGTATAATTTTTTGTACTGAATCTTCCAGGCTCAATTCTCGTTTACCGATTAAAAATAAAATTGAAGGTAGCGTAGCAACGACTTTTGTCAGCGATGCTAAATCGAATAAAGTGTCTGTAGTAACCTGTTGAACTTGTCCCTCCTGATCCGTAAAGGAACCGTATGCTTTTATAAATTCATACGTATTTCCTTGTTGAACATACAGTACGCCACCAGGAAGTTCTTTCTTCTCTACTAAATTTTCTAAATATAAATTAAAATTCATTATGAAAGCCCTTTCATACAATTTTCTTAATTATATAAAATAAAATTCCAAATATCAAGACTATATTTTAAAATTAAATTTTATTTACAATTATATTTGACTTTTCATTTAAATAATCGACATTATTATGTTTAATTTGTACATATGAATTCACACATTACACCGCATTATATATATTTTTCAACAAAAAATGACCAGTTAGGAAACAACTGGTCATTACTCAATTATATAAAAATCTTTTTATAAAAAAAACGTTACTTTTTTAAATTAATGATCTCTTCCTTATTCATTTTATCAATTAAAATTCGTGTCGAATCTAAATAATTGACTATCTCTTCATAATGTTGTGAAGCAAGACACATGAATAACACGTCAATAACATGCAATTGCGCTAATCGAGATGATGTAGCTGCACTTCGAAAGACCGCTTCTTTAGTTGCGGATGTATGCAAATTAATATCAGCCTGTTGACTGACTAAATTTTTCCCGTACTTTGTTAAACTAATCGTCATTGCTCCACGTTCTTTTGCGATAGATAATATTTTAGCGACTTCCTTCGTTTCACCTGAAAAGGAAATCCCGAAAACGACATCATTTTCTTCACTATTTGCAACAACGGTTGTCGCCATATGAAAATCTGTTAAAGCGGTTGCATTTCGATCAATTCTTAAAAATTTTTGTTGAGCGTCTAATGCGGCAATAGATGATGCACCAACGCCAAAAAAGTGAATTTTGTTCGCATAAAACAAAGTTTCTACAGCTTTAGTCATCTCTTTACTATCTACTAAATTTGCGGTTTCCTTAATTGACTGGATGGCATGGGCCGTTACCTTTTCTACCGATGTATAAACTGGCTCATTCGGCTCTATGTCACGGAGGCCATGAACTTCTTCTTGCTGCAAATCCCCCGCCACTCTCAATTTCAACTCTTGAAAACCTGTTAAATTCAATGATTTACAAAGCCGAATAACAGCCGCACTACTCGTTTGACTTTCTTTACCTAATTCTAATGCCGTCATTGTAATCGCTTTCTCTGGATGATTTAATATATATTTAGCAATCTTCTTTTCTGAGGGCGGTAATCTATCAAACATCGCTTGGAGCATTTGAATACCCGCATTCATTCTAGCCAAAACGTCTCTCCCCTTTATATGATGAACATGCGCGAAATTTTTACACGCTTTAAATAATCATTTTCTAATTTTAAAAGTCATTAATCCCATTTTACATCAATTTTCTAAATGAATCATCATACGAATACAAATTATTGCTTTTCACTATTTTGTAAGTGAATCGCTTTTTTAGCATAACCATTCGCCTGTTCAATTTTTAGTTTGGCTTCGTCGTAGGAGAGATCAGTTAATAGCATAACGATAGCAGGCTTCACCGCATAATTTGTCTCGATGAGGATTTTCTCTGCCTCTTCTTCTGAAACGTCTGTTACCTCTTGAACAATTCGTCGAGCTCGTTGGCGAAGCTTTAGATTAGTCGCATTGACATCAATCATGTAATTATTATAAACTTTTCCGAGTTTGACCATGACAGCCGTTGAAATCATATTCAGAATCATTTTATGGGCCGTGGCCGCTTTTAATCGGGTCGAGCCAGCTAAAACTTCTGGTCCCGTCATCACTTCTATAGCGTAATCAGCATATTTGCTAATCTCTGCGTTAGAATTACTCGTTAAACTAACCGTCGTTGCACCGATTGACTGACTATATTGAAGCGCCCCAATCACATAAGGAGTACGCCCGCTTGCAGCAATTCCAATGACAACATCGTTACGGTTCAATTTTTTCGCCATTAAATCATTTTTTCCAAGCGTTTGATCATCTTCAGCCCCTTCAATCGCTACTAAAAAGGCACCGTTTCCGCCAGCCATGATTGCTTGAACCATTTCAGGAGGCGTACTAAACGTTGGAGGACATTCAACCGCATCCAATATTCCTATTCGACCACTTGTCCCTGCGCCCACATAAAACAAACGCCCATTATTATTAAAAGCTTCATAAACAGCGTGGACGACTTGTTCAATTTGTGGCAAAACCGCTTCTACCGCTAAAGGTACGGTTCGGTCCTCCTCATTCATTAATTTTAAAATATCAATTGTTTTTAATTCATCAAGATTTTTTGACTTAGGATTACCCATTTCTGTCATTAGCTCTTTCAATTTTCCCATAGATACAACCATCCTAATTATAAATTAAAAAACTATCCCTTATATTCAAAAACTTCTCTTCTTCTTTTCGCATCTGATTGATAAACTTTTCACCATTTTTTTCATATAAACAATGTCTTAATTGATCCGTTCCTGCTAATAAATCGAAAAACGGATGCTCTAAATTTTCATACGTTATAAATTCTAAGTCATTCGGATATAACTGAATGATTGTTTCCAATAGACGAATCCCTACCTCTACGGGTTTTATCTGTTTTCGGTCCACAATATGCAATTGCACACCATGACAAATCTCATTCATATATTTTGAATAAGTTGGTTTAAAAGAGGTTGGACGTGCGATCACTCCATTTAAATTAAGTTCATTAAAACGATTAGCCAGTTCGGTTGAATTCACATAAGGAGCACCGATGACTTCGAAGGGCCTAACTGTTCCTCGACCCTCCGATAAATTAGTTCCTTCAATTAAGCATGTTCCTGGATAAAGCAATTGCATCGAAAGTCCAGTCACATTAGGTGAAGGGGGTACCCAAGGAATCGGTAACTCGTCAAAATATTGTTCCCTTTTCCAGCCTTCCATTTTAATGACTGTTAAATTGGCATGAATTTTAAATCGTTCATTAAACAATAATGCTAATTCGCCAATTGTCATGCCGTGGCGCATCGGAATTGGGTACATTCCGACAAACGATTTAAACCGTTCGTTCACTAAATTACCTTCAACCTCTTTGCCACCGATTGGATTTGGTCGATCAAAAATAACAACACGTTTATTTTGTTCTTTACATGCTTCCATAATTAGCGCCATCGTGTAGATAAACGTGTAATACCTCGCCCCAATATCTTGAATATCGATAATGAACACATCGATATCCTTCAACTGTTGTTCAGTCGGTTTTTTGCTTTTCCCATAAAGGCTATAAATCGGTAATCCCGTTATCGAATCGACCGTATCTTCTACAGCGCCACCTTCTTTTACATCGGCACGAAACCCATGCTCAGGCGCAAATAGTGCTTTTAAATTTAATTTTTCATATAACAAATCAACGGTAGATTGTAAGTTTCTATTCACGCCTGTTGGATTCGTCAACAGACCAACCCGCTCATCTTTATACTTTAAATACTCTTTTTCTAAAAAAACTTCTAAACCGAGCTTCATAAGTACACCTACTTATTCTTTCACTCCTCCTAATGTTAAACCTTTTACAAAGTAACGCTGGAATATTAAAAAGATAACAATCATCGGTATCGCTGCAAGAGCCGCACCACTCATTAGTAGCTTAAAGCTTGCAAGGTTGGCATCTTGTAACGTTTTCAGTCCAACTGGGAGTGTGTGTAATTCGGCACTATTTAAGACGATAATTGGCCATAAAAATGAATTCCAAACGTTCATAAATGTGAATATGCCTAAAGCAGCTAATCCTGGTTTTGCAAGGGGTAAAACGACTTTCCAATACGTTTTCCACTCACTCGCCCCATCTATTTTTGCCGCTTCTATTAATTCATCTGGGATTGAATACATGTATTGCCGCATTAAAAAGACTCCAAAAACCATCGATAAGTCCGGCAATATTAATGCCCAATGCGTATCCATTAACCCTAAATCCCGTATCATAATAAACATCGGGACTAATGTAACCTGTCCGGGAATCATCATGGTTGAAATAATAATCCAAAAAATGACGTCCCTTCCCGGGAACCGCTTTTTAGCAAGTACATATCCAGCCATCGAGTCAAATAGCAATATTCCAAAGGTGACAATGACCGCTATGTATAAACTATTTATAAACCATCGACCAATGTCATGGTTTGTAAATAAACTTTTAAATGTGTAAAATGTATTATCGATAATATGAGACATCATACCTCGATGATGCTCAGCTAATTCTGAATCGCCTACCTTTTCTGCCTCTCTAGCCTCTTTCCAATGTTCAAAATATAATTTAAAACCCATTGGATACATTTTCGGTGGGTTTGAATCAACATATGAAACAGGTCGTTCCATATCGATATCTTGATAATGATCTAACTGCATCGATGTTGAGAAAACCCAATATAAAGGTAATAGGGAGACGACAGAAAAGAAAATTAATATGACGTAAATTAACATTCGGTTTAACCGATTGATTTGCTTTTGTCTATTATTTTTCAAAATCTATCCCTCCCTAATCATCATGTCTCAGCATTCTAAATTGAATGACTGAGAAAATGAGTATAATACCAAATAAAATGACAGACTGAGCAGCAGCTAATCCGAAATCAAAATCTCTAAAGCCCGTTTTATAAATTAAATGAACTAACGTCTCTGTTGCACCGTCTGGCCCGCCACCAGTCATCATAATGATCTGGGTAAACACTTGGAAAGAACCAATTGTACTTAAAATAACTAAATATAATGTGGTTGGTTTTAATAACGGGATTGTAATGTATAACCATTGTTTAATCGGTCCAGCACCATCAATCGTGGCAGCTTCATACAAGTTTTTGGAAATGGCCCCCATTGAGGCTAAATACATAATAATACCTACTCCGAATGGAATTAAACATTGCATAATAATTAAAGCCCATAATGCGGAGTTTGATTGACCTAACCAGTTGACCGACTCGATACCAGCCCAACCAAGAATGTGATTAAATAACCCAAAATCATAATTGTACATCCAGCGCCAAACCATCGCGATAATAACCATTGATGTAACGGTTGGTAAATAAAAGGCAGATCTAAAAAAGTTTTGAGACAATTTACCAAGCGGAAATATGAGTGAGGCAATGATTAAAGCACTTATGATGTTAAATGGGACCGTTACTATCGTGAATCTAAACGTATTCCAAAGTGCTTTTTTAAACATCGTACTTTCAAAGGACGCGATATAATTTTGCAGTCCTACAAAAATATTACTCTCTGTCACACGATATTCCTGAAAAGATAATACTAAAGCCCAAATAACTGGGATGGCTATAAACATTGTAAATAAAATGAGCTTAGGCGTTAAAAATAAGTAACTTGCATAATTTTTCTTCATTTCTTGCCAAATATTTCTTTTATTCGGTTCGTGAACTTTTTTATTTTCTTTACGATTCGGCTGAATTTCTTCTTTTAGAGCTTCGCTACCATCCACAGATGCTCACCTCCTAAAAAAACGCAGGCTTCGATATTGAAGCCTGCATTCTTTTAATCTAATATCCTCTCAATTTCTTCTGCAGCTTCATCCATAGCTTCTTGTGCGGTTTTTTCACCATTGAACACGACTTGTAATTTCCCTTGAATAATCTCATCAATTTGTTTCCATTGAGGGTGACTAGGAACCATCACAACTTGTTCTGACATTTCTTGTGCTCTAGCCATTTGTGGATTATCAGCATATGGATCCATATCAGCTGCACTTATACGCGCAGGAAACACGCCGTATTCCACTGCCATTCGATATTGCTCATCCGTATCAGAAATAAATTGCATGAACTCTGCTACAACTTTCTTCTTCGCTTCACTTTCTTGCTTAAACATTAACCAACCGCCAACACCACCGATTGTTAATGGTTCACCTAAATCACCAACAGGGTATTCAGCAACCATAAAATTCGTCGGATAAGCATCTTGTGCTGATTGAATTGCCCAAGTTGCCCAAGGCTGCATAGCGACTGTTCTCTGCTCCTCGTTTGCCCATGCTTGGAATGTTTCGCCTACCTCAGCCCCTCCATGAGCCATTGGAGCTACGTCGTGAACAAGCTTTAAATCTGCTAAATCTTGGATGGCTTTAACCGCTTCAGGCGAATTGAATGTAAATTCCGTCGCATCATCATTCATCGGCTGACCACCATCTTTATAGAAAAATGGCCACGCTTCGTAATAACCTTCTAAAATATAAGTGGAAAATCCGTAAACATCAATTTCCCCATCCCCATCACGATCAAAAGTTAATGCTTCCG
This sequence comes from uncultured Bacillaceae bacterium, assembly GCA_937983065.1. GTDB lineage: Bacteria > Bacillota > Bacilli > Bacillales > Alkalibacillaceae > CALKAL01. Next base: position 7,127 of record CALKAL010000131.1, read on the forward strand.
CTGTTTCTAAAAACTCATCCCACGTCCACTTGCCGTCAGCTGGAGGCTCAACGCCACGCTCTTCGAATAAATCTAAGTTTAATAGCATCGAGTGAACAGTAATAGAGTTTGGAATACCATATAACTTATCTTCAAAGGTGTATGCCTCTAACGCATTGTCATAAAAATCACTTAAATCATCATCAGATAAAAAGTCGACTTCTTCAATAACTCCTTGCTCAATATGCTCACTACTTACTGCACTTCCCGAAATATCTACTGGTGCAATATCTGGCCAAGATTCTCCTGCGATGTTAACTCCTAATTTGTCTGGTAATTCCGCCCAAGGAACTTGAACAATTTCAATGGTAACTCCTTCATGCATATCTTCAAATTCCGCTTTCTTTTCCTCTAACCAATGATACTTATTGTCATCTGCATCCGGCCAACGAGGTCCGTCCCAAATCGTAATTGTACCTGTCCAGTTACCATCTTCGTCAGTTGTACCTTCATCCCCACCACAAGCAACTAACAATCCAACGAGTAAGATCAACATCATCGTCAGTAAAACAGACTTCTTAAATCTTGACACAACATTTTTCCCCCTTAAAAAAATTATTAATTCAATAAGACTGCATAATGACATTCATGTTACTTACCTTCTAAATATTGAATGCTTCGCTTAGCTGTTTTTAAAACATCAACATTTATTAAGTGATAAATTTTGAAAGTCGTCTGCAGTCCCATTTGAAATGAATAGAAAGAATGATCCTAAAAAATGTTTAGCACCCAATTGTATACATTTCAGCCCTTCATAGAATAATCAACTCACATTTTAAATAAAATTGTATAATCTGTTAATTAAATCTATGAAAGCGCTTTCTATTATTTTATTTGAATTAAAAGAATATATCAATACCTTTATTAAAAATTTAAAATATTTTTTTAAAACAACTTTTTTTAGTAAATTTGTTTTCAGATATCTTTTATTGTCACAGGAAGTTTTCCGTGAATCTTTGCTTTACCAAAAATGACTTCAGAAACAATTTGTAATGCGGGCTTAGTAAATTCATATGTGCAAATTGCAGCCTTTACGCCCCTTAGGACATTTAAATCATACGGACTTCTCGTTGCCACTGCAATAATTGGTTTACCTGTTTTAATGAGCTCTTGAACGAATGATTGCTGCTTTACATCGGAAAAGGCATTTAATGTACCGACAATGATATAGTTATAGTTTGAAGCTAATTTTATAACTTTACTTAAGTCATCATCATTTAAAGGTGTTTTCAATTCTATAATATCTGTATTATCATGATGTTTTTTTACGCTTTCACCTAAAGTCATCGTGCTATAGCGGGTATCTTCAACGAGCGTTGCATAATCATTTTGTGGGTAAACGACTAAGATGGAATCTGTTTTATTAAGATTTAGTGGGAGAGTTTCATTATTTTGAGCGATTGTTAAACCTTTTTTATAAATATCATTCGCTACTTTCCTATGTTCAACAGAGCCAACAGCTTGACTAACTTCATCATTTAATTCAATGTCATTCCAGCTTAAATATTGATCCTTTAACCGGTTAATTCTACTAATCGATTCGTCAATCCGTGACTCCGACAATTCGCCTTGATTCACAGCATCATAAATCGCCTCGATGGTATTCATTTGTTTATCGTGTAAATGGGAAACCATCACTAAATCAACCCCTGCTTTAACAGCCTCAACACCCCCGCGTTCAGTACCAATCCTGTTAGCAATCGCATCCATCTCCATGCAATCTGTAGTGACGACACCATCAAACGATAAATCATTTCTTAACAAACCTGTAATGACCTGTTTTGATAAAGTTGCTGGACGATTTTCCTCTGGTTCAATCGTAGGAAAATAGACGTGGGCTGTCATGACTGTATCGCTTCCTTCTGCGATACATTGCTTGAAAGGAACTAGCTCAACTTCGTGTAGACGTTTTAAATCATGAGAAATAACAGGTAAATCAAGGTGAGAATCGACATTTGTATCACCATGACCAGGAAAATGCTTTAACGTCGTCATAATTCCCGCTTCTTGCATCCCCTTCATCGAGCTTTTTGCAAATTCAGCAACAGATTTAGCATCCTCACCGAAAGAACGTACACCAATGACTGGATTTTCAGCATTATTATTAACATCAACGACAGGCGCTAAGTTCCAATTAATGCCGAGCGCTTTTAATTCAGTACCTGTCACTTTTCCCGCTTCATACGCTAATTCGGCCTCACCCGTTGCACCTAAAAGCATTGCTCCAGGCACAATCGTTGCACCTTCACCTAGTCTTCTCACTGAACCATTTTCTTGATCAATACAAATAAATAAAGGGCGTTCATGACCAGCTTCTTTTGCTAAAGCTTGTAACTCCCTCGTTAAATTTAAAATTTCCTTTGGCGTTCCGATATTTCTACCAAATAAAATAATCCCACCAACGTGATAATTTTTAATTAAATCTTTCACTTCCTCAGATGGTTCAATTCCTTTAAACCCGACAACCATCATTTGACCAATCTTCTGTTTTAAATTCATCTTCTCACTCCCTTGAAAATTATAAATCGATTGATAGTGGAACATACTCTTTATAAACTTTAAAACCTACCTTTTCGTAAAAAGAGATTAATCCCGTCCAATCAATAACGATATGTCGACATCCCCGATCATATAAAGTATTAATGGCATATTTGACGATGTCTAAGCCTAAACCTGATTTTCGAGCCGACTGATGAATACCTAAAGGACCAATCCCTCCGCTTTTTCCTTGAAATAAAAGCGACCAATTTCGATTCGCCCCGGTAAATGGTGTATATTCATTATTCATTCGGCAAAATCCTTTAATTTCATCATTCATCCAATAGACGACATAATCTGACCCAGTTCCCCCCAACTCAAAATATTTAATCGCTTCATATTCCCAACGTCCTGGAAAGGCATCTTTTAAAAATGCTAGAAGCTTATCTTTATCTTTAATATTTAAAACACTGAATTGAGCATCCGAATTTTTCAAGGTTTCTTTTTCTTTAGAATGATCCTCTGTAAAATGTCTCACCAAATCAACGTCGGTATAATCCCCTCGTATAAACCCCTTCTTTTCAAACCAGTGAATCGTCTCATTATATTGAGCAGGAATGCCTGGGAAATAGTGCCAAACATCTCGACCTAAATGCACTTTTTTAATCCCTAATTGTTTAAAATGATTTAAAGCCCTTTCAAGTAATTTTGTACCAATCCCTTTTTGACGATAAAATTTATCAACCAATAACAATTGAATCCAACCGACTTCTTTGTTAAACCCTAAATCGTGCCCCTCTTTAAAACGTTTAGCAAAAATGATTCCAACAAGCTTATTTCCATCCCATGCCGCAATGCTTGCTGTTTGCTCAATATTTTCGTCGTGAAAGCTATTTTGAGCCATTAATGATTCACTAATCGGAAAATCATGCCCGATGTTTCGGTTCCATAAATTTGTGATAGCGCTTACATCATTAATAGAAACTTGTTTAAATAACAAACAGCATCCTCCTTTCAACGACTATAAAACTTTCGTTTCTGTTTTAAAGGAATCTGTTACTTTAACGTTTATACTTTTCAAAGCCGCAACGACCGCACCGACGACTGGCTCGTGTTCTAATTTTATAAATTGAACGTTGCGATTAAAATGCTTTTTTAACAATGGAATAAATACGTCTGTCCGACTAAACATACCTCCAGATAAATGAACAGGATAGGATGTTTGATCAGACTCTAACTTCTTTTGCATCGCTTTAATTATACGAGATAATTCAAAAGCCATTTTTTCTACTAATCGCTGACTAACCGTGTCGTTATTATCATAAGCTTTCATTACAATTTGACTTAACGGTGCAATGGTCGAGCGCGGTTGTTCACTTTGGAAGACTACTGGGACAATAGAAGGAACGTCATCAACTTTAAAGTAATTTAATAATAGATTCGTTAAAGCGGTTTGTTCTCCTCTCCCATCGTACGCTTGTAACACAGCCATAAGCGCCTCTTTTCCAAGATCATACCCACTTCCTAAATCATCAAATAAATACCCCCAGCCTCCAACGCGGTAAAAATTTTCCGTTTTAGAATAACCGTAAGCAATCGAGCCTGTTCCAGAAATTAACACCATCCCTGGCTCACCCATTGTTCCAGCAAATAACGCATTTAACCCATCATTATTTATTTCATAAGTTAACCCAAATTTTTCACAGACTAACTCAGTAACTTCATGTAACGCATTTTTTATTTTTCCTTCACCGATCCCAGCCATGCCAAAATAACAAACTTGAACTCTATTAAATTCATTCGGAGCTTCACTTTTGATTTGTTCGAAAATATGAAAAATCGTTTTTGTTAATTGTTCCTTACTTACAGCGTTCGGATTTGACGGCCCAGCTGTGACATAACTATAAATTCGACCCGTTTCATCTGCCATCAATCCCCTCGTTTTAGTGCCCCCACCATCTATTCCAATTACAATAGCCACGCAATCACTCTCTTTCTAATTATATAAATCTATTATAAAATTTAGAAATATTTTTTCAATGTAATACCCTATATTCTTGAAACTTTATTTTAAATCTACCAAATTGACTATCTATTTTCCAACTTTTTAACAATTTCAAGGGGCTTAATAAGTGATTACAAATATTTAGAAGGCTTTTTTTAAAGATTCATAGAAAACAATTTGTAATCTATTTATGAAAGGATGTTGAAAATGAAGGTACGAAAGCTACTCGTCATCGTGTTAGTCATAAGTGCTTTAATTGGTATTGCGATTGTATCAACAGCATCAGTCGACGAAGAACCTCTCGTTAGAATCGGTGTTGTTCCAGAGGCTGAACAGATAACGTTAGGTAGTGAGGGTTCATTTGAAGTGTTCGATAAAGAAACTGGGGATGTTCTTTTAACTGGCGCAAATGATAACGTCTCTGTTTTACTCGAGTCAGCGGGTGGTGTGCAAACTCATTATCGCTTGCAAGTTGCTTGGACAAGCTCACGAGATAACGTCGATGCATGGGTTCAAGAAGCTGAATCATACGGTTATCCAACTTATATCGAGGACTATAATGGCGGATGGCGAATGCATATTGGCGAATTTCCCGCAGATGCCCCGTGGGGTGAGCGAAATGATTTTCGAAATGAAGTCATTGATCTCGGTTTAGCGGGAACAGATTCATTTTGGAGAATTGTCACTGTTTCTGAAGGTAGTTCGGCATTAAAAGTTTTGTTTAACGACGAAGAATTCATCGTTGAAAACAATGTCGCCTTACGATCTGATAATGGGATTGTGACAATAAACGGGAGCCCATATCGAGAAATTGCCGAAGTCGGTTTTAATTCAAATGGAACGTTAGCTGGCATTAATGAGCTTCCGATTGAACAATATTTAAAAGGAGTCGTCCCTAGAGAGCTGCCACCTAATCCATACGATGAAATTGAAGCACAAAAAGCACAGGCAGTTGCCGCAAGAACGTATACACTCGCTAACATGGGTAAACGAGCATCCGATGGTTATGACTTATTACCAACAACATCAGATCAAGTTTATGGTGGCTACAGTGCTGAGCATCCTATTTCTTCACAAGCTGTCGATGAAACAAGAGGTATCGTCGCAACTTATGAAGGTCAGCTCATTACAGCCGTTTATCATTCGACAAGTGGCGGCTTTACAGCGAATAATGAAGACGTCTGGGATTCTGATCCAGTCCCTTATTTAAGAGGAGTTCCAGTTTATCAAATGGGCAATAAAAAGGGTAACGCACCTCCTCACGCATTTATAAATAACGCAAACCCGAACTCATTAAGGGCGAAGAAAAATGGTAGCTTTGAGTCTGATTGGTCAAGCTATTATCGTTGGACATATGAATGGACACCAGAGCAAATAACTCAAGTTTTAAGTAACTACTACGGATTAGATGTCGGCGAAGTGTTTGAAATTAACGTGTTAGACCGTGCTGACTCTGGGCGTGTTTTAGAAATAGAATACGTTACAGAAAACGGCACTTTTTATGAATATAAAGACCGTATTCGCTGGTCATTACCGTACATTAACGATAGCGGTAATGAAAGCGTCCTCCGAAGTACACTTTTCCACATCGAGCCGACAAAGAAAAATAAAAATAGTGATGAGCCGACTGGATTTGTCGTCTATGGTGGTGGCTGGGGTCACGGCGTTGGGATGTCCCAAACAGGAGCCGTTGGAATGGCCGAAAGAGGAGAAACATTTGATTCGATATTAAAACATTTTTATACAGGAATTGATTTAGAAACGAGCTATTAAGACAGTAAAGGTAGTCCCGAACTGATCGGGGCTACCTTTTTCTTAT
>CALKAL010000132.1 GCA_937983065.1 uncultured Bacillaceae bacterium
CTCGGCCACGTCCGCGGCGGTCTTCCTCTTCTTCCTCGTCTTCTTTTTCCGCAACGTTTCCATAAACAACTGCATCAGCATTTCCCGATTCGTTTCCATAAAGGTCAACGGCACGAACGGTGTAAATATGATTATTCGCTCTTAATCGAAGTGACGTTTCTTTTGTTGAGTCGACTAATTCAAATTCGTCATCCTCAAACTGTTTCATATAAACCCGGTAGCCAATGACAAGGCCATCATTCACTTCAGACCAAGTTAATTCATTACCTGAAACTCTTAAATTACTCGGTGAAGAAGGTGGACCATTATCATCTGGGACATCAGTTTCAGGAACTTTTAAATTACTCCACGTTTCATTATTTGGAAGTAATCGACTTAAATCATCGATATCGTCCCAGCCCATTTCTTGTAAAAACTCAGGCCGTAAGAAATAACCTTCTTCTACAAATTCATCTGGTGTAGAAGGAAGTGCTTCATATACTTTATCATCAATTTCAATATATTTCCCATCAATGACACTATTATCTCTTTCGGTTGGCACGTAATCGACATTAAATAAATCGGTTGCTACTAAGCCGAGTCTCTCACAGGCTTCGCTCGGTAACAGTCCAGAAATTTGACAATAGCTTCGAGAAACAATACCACCTGGGCTCTCATGTCTACTCTCAGGTGTGATAAGTTCTGGATCAATTTCCGCAGCCGCATTGACTAGTTGGGCCCAATAGCCAACATTTCGATTACTATACCCGAGACTACAATCGGAACAGTTGTTAAGACTCATGTAATTTAGTTCCCAAGTTGCTAAAGGAAGACCAGTTCCATCAACATCGTATTCATCATAACCGTACCATGTACCGATTGTAACATTTGGATTTGTTGCGACAAACCACGCATCATGCCAATATTGGGAAGTACCAGTTTTAGCTGCCCAATCGACACTCGGATTATTTAATACTTGTCTTGCATAGGTGGCAGTACCCGTTGATAAAACATCACGCATCATATCGATTGTTAAGTAAGCCGTTTGAGGTGAAAACACTTCAACCTCTTCTGTTTCATGCTCGTAAATGACATTACCATCACGATCAAATATTTTATCTATCATGTACGGTTCTTTAAAAACACCGCCATTCGCAAAGGTCGTAAAGGCCCCGACATTTTCTTCAACAGTCATATATCTTGGTCCCAAAATCATTGAAGGAACATTCGCATCTGCTCCAAACACATTTGGGTTTAATCCCATTTTAACTAAATATTCATGGGGCTGTACACCACGTCTTAAAATTTCGTATGAGAGCCTAGCCGCTGGAATGTTATCTGAACGAGCTAGAGCGACCCTTGCACTCTCAATGCCGCGTTCTTGACCTGAAACATAGTTACTCGGTGACCACGGTTTATCAACCATCTCTGTTGCTGTAAATTCAACGTCTAATAGTGGTGATCCTGGTTGAATAATACCAAGTTCCATCGCTGGCGCATATCCAAAGAGTGGCTTCATCGTACTTCCATTAGGTCGAACATGATAAGTTGCATGGTTAATTTGACTACGACTGTAATCCCGTCCACCGACAAAAGCGATGATTGCCCCAGTTTGATTTTCAATTAAACTTGCCCCAGCTTCAACAGGCATTTCTTTTTGATATTCTTCACCCGTATCTGGATCAATTCGTGTTACATATTTAGTCGGTTGGAAATGATTATATTCTGCTGTTACTTCTTGAAAAGCATCGTAAATATCTTTATCAATCGTCGTATGAATTTGGTAGCCTTGTTGGCGTAATTCACGACGAGCTAAAAAGCGATAATCATCATAAAGTATTCGGTCTTCTCGAATATCTTCCTCCGAATAACCATCCTCTTCATACATCATTTTCATTAAAATATCGACGGCGCGTCTTTCAACTTCTTCCGTTAGAAACGGATAATCACTAAATGTAGACTCCTTTTTATCAGTTAAGTTCGCAATGACATCATAGCGTTTTGCTTCTTCATATGTTTGTTCATCAATAAACTCTTGCTCTAACATCCGATTTAAAACCGTATTCATCCGTTCTAATCCAGCTTCCAAGCCTTCCTCGGATTTTAATTCCCCACCATTACTAAATGGAGTGTAAGCAAACGGACTTTGAGGTAAACCAGCGATATAGGCAGCTTGTGCGACGTTTAAATCCTTTGCATCAACATCAAATAAACCTTGCGCTGCTGCTTGAACTCCTGCGATATTCCTTCCAGACGAATCTCTACCAAAAGGAACGACATTTAAATAAGCTTCTAAAATTTCTTCCTTCTCAAAGAAATTTTCAAGTCTAAGAGCAATTAAAATCTCTTGGGCTTTACGTTCAAAGGAAACTTGATTCGTTAACATTTGGTTTTTAATTAATTGTTGGGTTAATGTACTTCCACCCGTTTGCACATTAGCATTCGTAAATTCTTGAAACAAGGCACGCATTATCGCTTTAGGGACAATTCCTTCATGCTCCCAAAAATATTCATCTTCAACAGCGATAATCGCATTGATGACGTTATCTGATACATCATCTAACGTTATTTCATGACGGTGAAGTTCACTCGGTAATTCCCCAAGTAGGACGTTATCACGAAAATAGACATGAGATGTTTCCTCATAATTATAAATATGTCTAGCCATCTCATCTTTATCCTCAACTTGGATATCTTGTGCGAGGGACGCGAAATAACCGATTCCAAGTCCGCCAAAGAAAAACATCGCAACTAATCCGACGATAATAAAAAATAAAACAATGTGCCAGAATACATCTAAAGTAATTCGCGTTGTAGATAAAAATTTACCTTGCTGAAAAGATTCTAACCATTTATGTTTTGAATCATTCTTCCCCATAATAAAAACCCTCCTAAAAATATCTTATATATTATAGCACAAATCTATTAAAAGAGACCAAGCCTATCACTTAATTTTTGTTGCTTTTTTTCGCATTATGTGATAAAAATAAAGCAAACTAAAGTAAATAATATGTTGCTATGAACAGCTGAAGTAAATATATACCCGCTACTTAAGAGAGCTGATGGTTGGTGTGAATCAGTGTAAGGTGTATGTTGAATTACGGCTCGGAGCATCTCTCACATCGAGAGCGGATTTTTTCCGTTATTAATTGAAGTGGTAATCTAACTTTATGATTACAACTAGGGTGGTAACACGGTCCCTCGTCCCTAATCGGATGGGGGCTTTTTTATTTTTTTGGAGGAGGATAAAAATATGAGTTTACTTCATGAATTAAAAGAAAGAGGATTAGTAAATCAAATTACTGATGAAGAAGGATTAGAAAAAAATTTAAACGAAAATAAAATAACATTATATTGTGGCTTTGATCCAACAGCGGACAGTCTTCATGTCGGTCATTTAGTGCCACTGTTAATGTTAAGACGTTTCCAAAACGAAGGTCATCGTCCAGTCGCTTTAGTCGGTGGAGGGACGGGTTTAATTGGAGATCCGAGCTTTCGAAATGAAGAAAGACAATTAAATGACGAATCCGTCGTAAAAGATTGGAGCGATCAATTAAAAAACCAAATTTCTAAATTTATCGATTTTGATCGGGAAGAAAATCCAGCACAAATTGTGAACAACTATGAATGGCTATCAACAATGAGTGCCATTGAATTGTTAAGAGATGTCGGTAAACATTTTAGTGTGAATTATATGCTTGCTAAAGAATCCGTTGAAGCACGAATTGAACATGGAATTTCCTTCACTGAGTTTTCGTATATTTTATTACAATCATTAGATTTTTTACGCCTGTACAAAAATGAAAATTGTACGTTGCAAATTGGTGGAAGTGATCAGTGGGGTAATATTACAGCTGGTTTAGAATTGATTAGACGAGCGCATCAAGGAGAAGAAGCGAAAGCATTTGGCTTAACGGTTCCACTTATTACGAAAGCTGATGGTACGAAATTCGGTAAAACAGCAGGTGGAGCTCTCTGGTTAGATCCTAAAAAGACGACCCCTTATGAATTTTACCAATACTGGATCAACACCGATGATCGGGATGTCATTAAATTTTTAAAATACTTTACGTTTTTATCATTAGACGAAATTGACAAATTAGAAGAAGAAGTAGAAAAACGCCCTGAACAGAGAAAAGCACAACAAGCATTAGCGGAAGAATTAACGACATTAGTCCATGGTGAAGAAGCATTAAATCAAGCAATCCGTATTTCCGAAGCGCTCTTCAGTGGAGATATTAAATCGTTAAATAAAGAAGAAATTGAAGCAGGATTTAAAGATGTCCCCTCACATACATTAACCGAAGAAGAAAAACCGCTCGTTGATTTATTAGTTGAAGCTAATATTTCATCATCAAAACGTCAAGCACGTGAAGACATTAAAAACGGAGCGATTTATATTAATGGGGATAGACAAGATGATTTAAGTTATGTCGTTGATGAAAAAGATAAAATAGGTGGGGAATTTACAGTTATTCGCCGCGGTAAGAAGAGATATTTCTTAATTCGTTATAGCTAATAAAAAAAGCTTAAACTTGGATTCATCATATAAACCAAGTTTAAGCTTTTCTATGACAACCGCATTAAATTAATAGTTATTCCATTTCCTGTGCATCTAAAATGACAATTTCAACTCGGCGGTTTTTTTGCCAATTATCAGGTCCGTCATTTTCAGCAATCGGTCTCGTATCTGAAAATCCGACTGCTTGAAATCGGGCTGGCTCTAATTGTAAATCCTCAATAAAATATCTAACAACACTACTCGCTCGTGCTGTACTTAATTCCCAGTTTGATGGATATTGGAACGTATTAATTGGCCTACTATCCGTATGACCTTCAACTTTCACGTAATTGTTAATATTATTTAATAATGTACCTACCTTATCTAAAAATGGAATCGCTTCATCAATAATTTCCGCTCGGGCCGACTCAAATAGAACCCGCTCTTGTAAGATGAGTACAACTCCCCTGTCTGTACGATTTGCTGTGATGACATTCGAGAGGTCGTTTTGTTCTAAGTATCTTTCTATTTCTTCGAGTAAACCTTTTAGTTCGTCTATATCCGCATAGCCGCCTGCGTCTTCCACATCATCTCCATCATCCCCTAGCTCGTCTTCTTCATTATACTTTGAAGCAGGTAAATCTGCCGTATCATCACCTTCACCAACATTGACCGAATAATCTAAAGGAACGGCAGATGGAAAGAAATCAAAAATTGTCCGCTCCTGATAAGATTCCGCTACAGCTCTAAATTTCTCAGCATCAATTTGTGATATTGAAAATAGCAAAATAAAGAAAACCAATATTAGAGTAACCATATCAGAATATGTAACCATCCATCTAGGTGCACCTTGATTCTTTTTATTTAATTTTCTAAGCCTCATTGATTGTCTCTCCTACAACTTGTTCTTCCTCATCAACTAGCTCTTTAAGGTGATTATCTGGTAAAAATGCACTTAATTTTTCTTCTAAAATTTTAGGGTTTTGACCCGATTGAACGCCAATAACGCCCTCAATGATTACCTTTTTTATGAATACTTCTTCTTCTGTTATATTTTGTAATTTCCCTGCTAATGGAAGAAAAACAAGGTTCGCTAAAATCATCCCATAAAATGTCGTGAGTAGTGCTACGGCCATCGCTGGTCCAATCGTTTCAGGAGAGTCTAAGTTGTTTAACATGAGGACTAAGCCAATTAATGTTCCAACCATTCCCCAAGCAGGTGCGAATTCCCCAGCCTTTTGAAATATAGCCCTTCCTTTTTCATGGCGCTCTTCCGTCGCTGCAATTTCCGCGTTCAGAATGTCGTTGATTACTTCTGGCTCTATTCCGTCAATAGCTAAATAAATACCTTTTTTTATAAAAGGATCCTCGGTGTCTTCGATTTCACTCTCTAACGCTAAAAGTCCTTCTCGACGTGCTTTCTCAGATAAAGAGATAAATAATTTAATTAATTCCTTTAAATTATGGTCTGTTTTATAAAAAGCTGCTTTTAATACTTTTGCACTCAATTTTATTTCTTCAAAATTAAAATTAATTAATAATGCCCCTGCCAAACCACCTAAAACAATTAAAATTGAAGATATTTGAATAAAAGTTGAAAAACCATCTGTTCCGCTTTCAATATAAATCCCGAAAATAATAATGGTTGCACCGAGCATGATCCCGATTGGCGTTAAAATATCTCTTTTTTTCATCTGCCTCTCACCCTACTTATCATTTAAATATCTTTATATTTAATTTATCGGTTTAAATTAGTTTTTGTTGAATTTCTAGATATTAATCGATGCGGTAAAACGACTTGATCATCTTCAATCTCTTCTTTTTTGAGTAACTTCGTCAATAAACGCATCGAAACAGCACCGATATCATACATTGGTTGAACAACCGTCGTTAAAGTTGGGCGAACCATAATTGAAAGACGTGTATTATCAAAGCCGACAACTGATAAATCTTCTGGTACGTTTAATCCTTCATCTTGGGCACCGTGAATAACACCTAAAGCCATTTCATCTGAAGAGGCAACAATGGCTGTCGGTTTTGAATGTAACTGATTAAAATGTTCAAAGGCTTCTAAACCACTTCGATAATTGTCATCGCCTTCGTATATATAAGTTTCATCGTGCTCAATATTATATTTTGCGAGTCCATCAATATAGCCTTGTTTTTTAAGGACATCGGCACTTGAGCGGCTACTTGCTACATAACCTATTTTCTCATGTCCTTGATCAACTAAAGCATCAATGACGTCACGAATGGCTACATAATAATCAATATTGACTGAAGGAATATTTTTATCTTCATTTAATGTCGCTGCTAAAACGACAGGTACATTAGAACGATTAAAGGCATTAACATGATCATCATCAATCGTTCCTCCGATAAAAATAACGCCATCAACTTGTTTTTCTAACATATTTTCAAACAGGTCAAGCTCTTTCGTCTTTTTCTGATCGGAGCTACTTAGTATAATATGATATTTATACATCGTTGCAATATCTTCTATACCTCGAGCTAATTCCGCAAAAAATACATTAGAAATATCAGGGATAACTACGCCGACTGATGTCGTTTTTCTACTCGCAAGTCCACGAGCAACGGCATTTGGCCTAAAATCTAATTCTTCAATGGCATCTAATACTTTTTTTCTCGTGGCAGGTTTAACGTTCGTGTTTCCGTTTATAACCCGGGAAACAGTTGCCATCGATACATTTGCTTTTTTCGCTACATCGTAAATTGTAACACTCATTTTCAACCCTCATTTCAAAGGAAAAACTCTATTAATATAAGTAAGCATACGATATAATGGGACAGCATTCAACAAATAATAGATACATATTAGCGTTATGCGTCAACTTTTAACAATTCTTTTACAAACGCTTGAAAAGTCGGAATGTCCATTTGCTGTTGCGAGTCAGATAAAGCGATGGCTGGATCTGGGTGTACTTCCGCCATAATTCCATCTGCCCCAATAGCTAATGCCGCTTTTGCAGCTGGTAGTAATAAATCTCTTCTACCTGTCGAATGGGTGACATCGACAAAAACAGGAAGATGCGTCTCTTGTTTTAATATAGGAACCGCTGTAATATCTAACGTATTTCTCGTTGATGTTTCATACGTTCGAATACCTCGTTCACATAAAATGATTTGACCATTTCCTTGAGAAATAATGTACTCTGCTGCATTCATAAATTCATTAATCGTCGCAGCAAGCCCTCGTTTTAATAAAATTGGCTTGCTTGAGCGCCCTGCTTCTTTTAAAAGCTCAAAGTTTTGCATATTCCGTGCACCGATTTGAATAACATCTAAATAGTCGTGGGCTATTTCAATATCTTTCGGGTTAACAATTTCACTGACCACTTTTAATCCATGCTTGTCCCCAACTTGTTTAATAATTTTTAACCCTTCAATGCCGAGACCTTGGAAATCATAGGGTGATGTTCGTGGTTTAAACGCTCCACCTCGTAGAAGATTAAATCCTTCCTGTTTAACGGCTTGAGCAACTTCATCGACTTGTTCGAGGGATTCTATCGAGCAAGGACCAAAAATGAATTCCTTTTTACTATTACCAATTTCAACATCACCGATTTTCACAATTGTATCCGACGACTTATTTTTTCGCGATACTAGAAGTGCTTTACGATGATCATCTTCTTGTAATTCCTTCGATGCTTTAAAAATTTCTTTAAATAAATGGTCAATCGTCGCATATTCAAAAGGACCTGCATGGTTTTTCCGAATCAGATCAAGCATTTCCCTTTCTCTTACTGGGTCATAAACAATCGTCCCTTGTTTTTTCTTGATCTCACCGATTTTTTGAACAAGCTCCCCTCGCTTATTAATTAAACCCAATAGATTTATATTTAATTCGTCCAATTCTTTTCTTAATTGTTCAAGGTTATCTTTTGCCATCATATTTCCTCCACTTAGTTTATAACTCCATCATCTTGTGATACATTTATTTTAACATATTTCTATGTAAGGCCTGTTGAACTTAATCGTTCGTGAATAGCTCATTATAGAAGCTTTATATGATGAAACAGTTTTTTCATGCTAAAATGTAGAAAGAAGCTATATGGTCGCAATAATTCGATTAATTTTTCCTGTTTGACAATCGGATAAATATTACTTTGACTAGGTTAATCTTTTTAAAGGTGGGTCTTTTGTATGAACGAAAAAATGTTTGCCTTAGACATTGGGACAAGAAGTGTAGTCGGTATTATGTTAGAGAAATTAGATGACAGCTACCGCGTATTAGATATTGTGAGTAAAGAGCATCAGGAACGGTCGATGGTGGACGGGCAAATTCATAATATCCTCGATGTTGCAAAGGTTATCCAAGAGGTTAAAAAAGAACTCGAACTAAAACACGGCACTTTAAAAAAAGTTTCTGTTGCTGCTGCTGGTCGAGCATTAAAAACGAAAAAAAGCGCATTTAAATTTGACATTGAAGATAGTCGCCTCATTACAGATGAAGATATCATTCATCTGCAATTAGCCGCTGTACAACAAGCCCAATACGAGCTCGCTAAAGATAAGCAAGAAGAAAGCACTGATTATTATTGTGTTGGCTACTCCGTTCTTCACTATTATTTAGACGAGCAAGAAATCGGTTCACTCATTGATCAACAAGGGCAAACGATTTCAGTTGAGATCATTGCTACATTTTTACCGAAAGTCGTCATCGAATCCCTCCTTTCTGCATTAAAGCGAGCCGAACTAGAAATGGAAGCATTAACGTTAGAGCCGATTGCCGCCATTCAAGTATTAATTCCAACATCAATGCGAAGATTAAATGTCGCTCTAGTCGATATCGGGGCAGGAACGAGTGATATTGCGATAACTAACGATGGAACCGTCACAGCTTACGGAATGGTCCCGAAAGCAGGGGATGAAATAACTGATGCCATTTCTCAAGAGTTCCTACTAGATTTTCATTTAGCAGAAAAAGCTAAACGGGATTTATATGAAAATGACATGATTGAAATTGAAGATATTTTAGGCTTTAAAACGTCAATCACAAAAAATGACGTCGTTGAAAAAATTACAGATCAAATAAATGATTTAGCTAAAGCTATCTGTAATGAAATTTTACAATTAAATGGTAAAACACCACAAGCCGTCATGCTCATTGGCGGAGGAAGTTTAACACCGACGATTACCGATCGCATTGCGCAATTTTTACAGCTTCCATCGAATCGGGTTGCTGTTCGTGGTATCGATGCCATTCAGCTTCTTGAAAATAAAAATGATTTATCTATAAGTCCAGAATTTGTGACACCGATTGGGATTGCGATAGCTGCTAAACAAAATCCTGTCCAATATTTAAACGTTTATGTTAATGATCAAACGGTTCGCCTATTTGACTTAAAAGATTTAACTGTTGGTGACTGTTTACTCGCTTGTGGCATTCAATTAAATAAGCTGTACGGAAAACCAGGAATTGCCTCAATCATTTACGTGAATGGGAAAAAAATGACGTTGCACGGTACACTCGGGGAAGCTCCAATGATGACGTTAAATGGAAAGGTTGCTTCCATTCAAGATCCGATCAAGCATAACGATAAAATTGAAGTGCAAAAAGGGAAAGATGGAGAAACACCGACTTATACGTGTGAAGATGTTTTAGGGGAATTAACTCCGATAACTGTTTATTTTAACGGTGAAAAAATTGACCTACCACCATTAGTAAAAGTAAATGGAAAAATCGTTCCTCCGAATTACGTATTAAAAGACGGAGATCAAATTAATTGGGAACAAAAAACGACGATAAAGGATTTATTTAAACGACAAGGCCTTGATTCGCTCATCTTCCAAAATAAACCGTTTGAAATAATACTGAACGATGAGCGGAAAAAATTATTTGAAAACATCGTAACGATTAAAAAGAACAACAAAATCGTCCAAATAGATGACACGATTGAACATCATGATCAGATTGAATATGAGCAAAAAGAGTCACTAACGATTAAAGAGTTATCAGAAAAACTTGAGTTTCCCCTTGAAACAAAAATAACTGTGTTTTATCAAAATAAACCAATCGAATTATCTAAAATAAAATATACATTTTATAAAAATGATCAACCAACTGAATCGGATACAATTGTTTATCCAAACGACCGAATAACATTTAAAGAAAATAAAGATCAACTATTTATTTTTCAAGATTTGTTTAAAAAAATTGATCTACAATTAAATGATGCTCGGGGTAAACGTTTTAAGTTATTCAAAAATGGTGAGGAAGTCGGATTTATTGAAGAGATATTTGACGGGGATGAACTTTCTATTTCCTGGGTTGAAACGTTTAAAGCGAAATAGACTTAGTTTTTTTCTTTAGATGAAAGAAGCCTTCCTCCTCAAATGATTTAAGTGGGAGTCGTTCAAAAACTTTGGTAACATAATAGATGTGCGAAAATAAAATGCTTTTATGCTATATGGGGGTTTACAATGCCTACTCCAAGTATGGAAGACTATATTGAACAAATTTATATTTTAATAAATGAAAAAGGTTATGCACGGGTTTCAGATATTGCTGAGAGGCTATCCGTTCATCCATCATCCGTCACGAAAATGGTGAAAAAATTGGATGAAGAAGATTTTTTACACTATGAAAAATATCGTGGACTTATTTTAACCGAAAAAGGTGAAAAGATTGGTGAAAAACTCGTCTATCGCCACGATTTACTTGAAACCTTTTTAGAACTACTTGGTAGAGATAAAGATGCGATTTATGAAGAAGTTGAAGAGATGGAACACCATTTGAGCTGGGATAGTATATTCCGGATTGGAGATTTAGTCGAATATTTTAAAGAGGATGAAAATCGATTAAAACGTTTGCGAGAAATACAAAAACAGAACGCCCATAAACATAAATTGTTTTAAAA
>CALKAL010000133.1 GCA_937983065.1 uncultured Bacillaceae bacterium
GCAACACTCATCGCAGGGAAAAACCCTTTAAAAAACCATATCGGGCTTTTCTTTGCCATGAATTTAATGACGAACCCGTAAACGACGACAGCGTGGATAACGAGCGCACCAATGACGACCATGAAATAAGCGAACATCGACGTAATCGCATCAATTCCCGCATTTCCTACCGCTGAAGCGATTAATCCGAACGCCCCAATTGGCGCGACGTACATGATGACGTTAATCATATAAAAAACGACATCATTTAATTGTTCTAAAAACTTTTTAATTAGCTCCGATTTTTTCCCTAACATCGCCAAAGCTAATCCGAAGAACACCGCAAAGAAAATAATTTGCAGCATATCTCCGTTAACCATTGCCTCAACTGGGTTTGTCGGAATGATGTTTAATAACGTATCTACAATAGATGGAGGCTCGGCGGGAACATACTCATCAACACCTGAATCAATGACCCCTTTTTTACCTGGTCTTACGATGAGGGCGAGTGTCATAGCAATGCTAATCGCTAAGGCTGTTGTCGTTAGATAAAATAAAATCGTTTTTCCACCAATTTTTCCTAGTTTTTTTGGGTCCCCAATGCTCGTTGTGCCTAAGACGATTGAAACAAAGACAATCGGGACGACCATCATGAGAATTAGTCGTAAAAAGATATCCCCAACTGGCGTGAAAAAGTAAGTATCAACTGGTTCGAATAAATTAGGTGCCCAAAGGTTCATTCCAAGACCGATGAGCAAACCTAATAAGAGTGCAATTAGAATTTGCTTGGCTAAATTCATGAATGAAATCTCCCTTTATTTTTCAAAAATAAGTCCACTAAATTTATTATTTTTTCGCTGCTTATTTATTTTCTTTTAATTGATAAAAGGCGGAATTTCCAGCATATTTTGCGACATCACCTAAATAATCTTCTATACGGAGCAATTGATTATATTTTGCAACGCGGTCTGTACGGGACGGAGCGCCTGTTTTAATTTGACCTGCATTCGTTGCGACAGCGATATCTGCAATCGTTACATCCTCAGTTTCCCCAGAACGGTGAGAAATAACAGCTGTATAGGAAGCACGTTTTGCCATTTCAATCGCTTCAAATGTTTCAGTTAATGTACCGATTTGGTTCACTTTAATTAAGATCGAGTTTCCAACACCTTGGTCTATTCCTTGCTTTAATTTCTTCGTACTCGTCACGAATAAATCATCGCCGACTAGCTGCACTTTTTTACCTAATTTTTCTGTTAAAAGGCGGAAACCGTCCCAATCATTTTCGTCTAATCCATCTTCAATAGAAACGATCGGATATTTCTCACATAGCTCCTCATACCAAGCAACCATTTCTTCAGATGTACGAGTCACTCCTTCACCTTTTAGCTCGTATTTACCATCGTTATAAAGCTCACTCGCTGCAACGTCCATCGCTAGCTTAAAATCTGTTCCAACTTTGTATCCTGCTTTTTCAATCGCTTCGACAATCGTTTCTAACGCTTCTTCATTTGATTTTAAGTCTGGAGCAAAGCCGCCTTCATCGCCGACTGCTGTATTATACCCTTTATCTTGTAACACTTTTTTAAGCGCATGGAAAACTTCTGTCCCTTGACGTAATGCTTCTTTAAACGTCGGTGCGCTCACAGGCATAATCATAAACTCTTGAATATCGACGTTGTTATCCGCATGTTCGCCCCCATTTAAAATATTCATCATCGGAGTCGGAAGCGTTGTTGCATTAAATCCACCTAAATATTGATATAACGGTAAATCTAAATAATCAGCTGCTGCATGAGCAACTGCCATCGATACACCTAAAATGGCGTTAGCTCCTAACTTACCTTTATTTTCGGTTCCGTCTAATTCAATTAATTGTTTATCGATAGCGACTTGATCGCGTATGTCAAAACCGACTAGTTCGGGAGCAATGAGTTCATTAACATGGCGAACTGCTTTTTCTACCCCTTTACCTAAATAACGGCTTTTATCACCGTCTCTTAATTCAACCGCTTCGTATTCACCAGTTGAAGCACCACTTGGCACTAACGAAGAACCGAATGCACCTGATTCTGTCACAACTTCAACTTCAACAGTTGGATTTCCTCGAGAATCTAATACTTCACGGGCATAAACATCAATAATAAAAGGCATCATTATCTCTCCATTTCATTTAATATTAATGATTGACCTGTCATTTCGGCAGGTTTTTTTAACTTTAATAGTTGTAGTAAGGTCGGTGCTAAGTCACCTAATATCCCATCTTCACGCAGCGATAAGCCTTCTTTTGTCACGATGACTGGGACAGGATTTGTCGTATGGGCGGTCATTGGGCTCCCGTCGCCATTCAGTACTTGATCGGAATTTCCGTGATCTGCCGTAATAACAGCGGTCCCACCGAGCTTGATAATTTTATTTACGATTTGTCCTAAACAGTCATCCACCGCTTCAATCGCTTTAATTGTCGGTTCTAGTTTTCCTGAATGTCCGACCATATCTGGATTTGCAAAATTTAATATGATTAAATTCGGCGGTGAATCATCGAGTTCTTCTAAAAGTGCATCAGTCACTTCATAAGCACTCATTTCTGGCTTTAAATCATACGTTTTTACTTTCGGTGAATCGATTAAAATACGCTTTTCACCTGGAAATTCATCCTCAATCCCCCCGCTCATAAAATAAGTGACATGGGGATATTTTTCCGTTTCAGCAATTCTTAATTGAGTATAACCATAGCTTGATACGACTTCACCAATTGTATTCTTCGGCATATTTGGCGGATACGCGACATCGACATTTTTGAAATCATCGCTATATTGCGTCATCGTCACGAAATAAAGATTTTTAATGTTATCATACCTGTTTTCAAATACATCTAAACGGTTGTTACTAAACACATCCGTTAATTGGATGGCACGGTCAGGGCGAAAGTTCGCAAAAATAACTGCATCGTTATTAGAAACAACACCATACGGCTCTTCCTTTGGATCAACAATGATGATTGGCTCAACAAATTCATCGACGACATCGTTTGAATACGATGCTTGTATAGTCGCTTCAACTAACTTTGCCTTTCTTCCTTCCCCAAACCTGAGGGCACGATAAGCTTTTTCGACCCGTTCCCAGCGGCGGTCCCGGTCCATCGCATAAAAGCGACCAATAACGGATGCTAACTGACCAACCCCGAGTTCAATCATTTTCGCTTGTAATTGATCAATATATTCAAGCGCTGTTTTCGGACCAACATCACGGCCGTCTAAAAAAGCATGGACGAACACTTTTTCAACTTGTTGTTCCCGCGCTGTTTCTAAAAGGGCAAGTATATGATTAATGTGGCTGTGTACTCCACCATCAGATAAAAGGCCAAAAATATGTAATTGGCTTTCGTTCTTTTTCACATGTTCAGCAGCACGTAAAAAAGCTTTATTTTCATGAAAATTACGTTTTTCAATGTCTAAATTAATCCGTGATAAGCTTTGATGAACGATTCTCCCTGCTCCAATATTTAAATGACCAACTTCAGAATTACCCATTTGCCCCTCAGGTAGTCCGACCGCCTCGCCATGTGCCTGTAAAGTCGTATGCGGATAGCTGTTCCAAAAATTATCAAAGTGCGGTGTTTTAGCTTGCTTCACAGCGTTACCATGCGTTTCATCTCGTAAAGCAAATCCATCTAAAATAATTAAGGCTGCGAGTGGATTAGTCGTCATTCAAACCAGCCTCCACAAGCTGAAGGAATGAATCTAGCTCTAAGCTTGCACCGCCTACGAGGGCACCATCAATGTCGGACATCGTTAATAATTCTTTAATATTATCTGGTTTAACACTGCCACCATATTGAATTCGCACTGCTTCGGCCGCCTCTTCTGAATATAACGTTTGAACGACTTGACGAATATGTTGGCAGACGATATTCGCATCTTCACTGGATGCTGTTTTTCCTGTTCCGATTGCCCAAATTGGCTCATAAGCAATCACGACTTCTTTCACTTGCTCTTCCGTTAAACCGTCTAGCGCACGAATAACTTGTTTTTCAACGAAGGCCATCGTTTCCCCATTTTCGCGAGTTTCTAATGATTCACCGACACAAATAATCGGTAGCAACTCGTGTTTAAATGCAGCATGCGCTTTTTTATTAACCGTTTCATCGGTCTCATTAAAATATTCACGGCGTTCTGAGTGGCCGATAATGACGTAATCGACTAAAATATCTTTAATCATTTCTGGACTCACTTCGCCTGTAAAAGCGCCTGAATCTTCATAATGCATATTTTGTGCGCCGATTTTTATCGAATGATCCCTCGCCACTTCCGTTAAAAAAGGGAGATGGATAAACGGCGCGCAAACGACAGCCTCGACCTTTGAATCCGCTCCTTCTGGAAATGACTCTCTTAGTTGCATGACAAAACGTGCACCGTCACCTGCTAGTTTGTTCATTTTCCAGTTTCCTGCAATAATCTTTTTTCTCATTTATATCACCTCTTATTTTTTATCGTTCAATGCTTTAATTCCTGGTAGCTCTTTCCCTTCCATAAATTCTAAGGAAGCCCCACCACCTGTTGAAATATGATCCATTCGTTCGACTAAATCAAATTTTTCAACAGCTGATGCGGAGTCGCCTCCACCGATAATCGAATATCCTTCCGTTGCCGCTAATGCTTCAGCAACTTGTTTCGACCCATTAGAAAAAGCATCCCACTCAAAAACACCCATCGGCCCATTCCATATAATTAATTGGGACTGCTTAACGATGTCACTAAAATGGTCCGCTGTTTTCGGTCCAATATCAAGCCCTTGCCAATTTGACGGGATCTCATCGATATTAACGACTTTCGTTTCTGCTTCCTTTGAAAACTCATTGGCAATGACGGCATCTTGAGGTAAATGAAGCTCCACCCCTTTTTCTTTTGCCTTGTTTATAAATTGACGGGCTAATTCGATTTTATCTTCTTCTAAAAGTGAGTCACCAATTTCATAGCCTTGAGCTTTTATAAAAGTATAAGATAATCCCCCACCAATTATTAGGTGATCAACTTTATCTAGTAAGTTTTCTATAACACCAATTTTATCTTTCACTTTTGCGCCACCGATAATCGCTGTAAATGGACGTTTAGGATCTTCTAGCGCTTGACCTAATACGTTAATTTCTTTTTCTAGTAAAAATCCTGAAACGGCTGGAATATAATGAGCAATTCCTTCCGTAGAAGCGTGGGCACGGTGAGACGTCCCGAAAGCATCATTGACGAATATATCGGCTAGTGATGCAAGCTGTTTTGCTAATTCAGGATCATTTTTTTCCTCTCCAGGATGAAAGCGAACATTTTCTAATAACAGAACATCGCCTTCTTTTAATTGATCAACCGTATTGACAACTTCCTCACTAAACACGTCCTCCGTTTTAAAAACGTCTTTTCCTAACAATTCACTTAAATGATCTTTAACACCATCTAAACGAAGATCCTCATCAACCTTCCCTTTAGGTCGACCTAAATGACTCGCCAAAATGATTTTTGCATCGTTTTCAATTAAATATTGAATCGTCGGTAATGCCGCCCGAATGCGTGTATCATCAGAAATCTTGCCTGAAACAAAAGGCACATTGAAATCAACACGACAAAAAACTTTTTTTCCTTTGACCACAACATCTTTCAAAGTCATTTTACGGCTCATGTTTTTAATCCTCCATTTTACGATATGTACTTGTTTCTTATAAAACTAAAGGGGGAACAGCTTTTTGTCCCCCCTTTAGTTTACCAAAATCATCCGATAAAGTTGAATTTTTTTATACACCTTGTTCAGCCATGTAAATTGCTAAGTCAACACAACGTTTAGAATAAGCTGATTCATTATCATACCATGAAACGACTTTAACAAGGTTATCCTCCATCACAAGTGTTGAAAGACCATCAATGATTGAAGATAACGTGTTTCCGTTATAGTCACTTGAAACGAGTGGTAATTCATTAAAGCCTAAAATACCATTCAACTCATTTTCTGAAGCTTCTTTAAAGGCGTTATTAACATCTTCTACCGTCACTGTTTGATCAAGTTCAGCAACTAAGTCAACGATAGAAACGTTTTTCGTCGGTACACGCATCGCCATCCCTGTCAGTTTACCTTTTAATTGTGGTAACACTTTCGCAACGGCCTCAGCTGCCCCTGTAGTTGTTGGAATAATATTTTCAGCTGCAGCTCTTGCCCGGCGGTAATCACTATGTGGCAAATCTAATATTTTCTGATCATTCGTATATGAATGAATCGTTGTCATCATCCCGCGCTTAATACCGAACTTCTCATCTAACACTTTCGCAACAGGTGCTAAACTGTTTGTCGTACAAGACGCATTAGAAACGATATGATGGTTCGCTGTGTCATACTCTTTTTCATTGACTCCCATAGCAATCGTTAAATCAACATTTTTACCAGGAGCTGAAATGATTACCTTTTTAGCACCAGCTTTAATATGCTTGCCTGCGCCTTCTTTATCGCGGAAAATACCAGTTGATTCAATGACGATGTCAACCCCGAGCTCACCCCAAGGTAAGTTTTCAGGATCACGCTCTTCATACACTTTCACTTCTTTACCATCTACAACGATAGCATCATCTTTGGCGTCAACCTCTTTATCTAACACACCGTGAACGGAATCATATTTTAATAAATGTGCAAGCATATTTGCATCGGTCAAATCGTTAATTGCCACAACTTCAATTTTGTCATTATCTAATGATTCACGGAAAACCTTTCTCCCAATACGTCCAAATCCATTAATCGCAACTTTAACTGCCATTATAAAAACCTCCTATTATTTTTGCATACTTATTAATTTATTTGCAGCGGCCTCATCTGTCACGAGACAATCAATTTTTCCCCATTTGAAATATGATGATAATGCCTCTGCTTTTGAACTGCCCCCAGCAACTGTGAGGACAAGTTGTACTTGTTGTAATTGCTCCTTCGTAATCCCGATAGAGTTTACTTTGTGAATAGTATTTCCCTCTCTATCAAAGTAATATCCAAACGCTTCACCAGTAGCTTCGTCATTTTTTATTTTCGTTAAAATAGCTTCGTCACTATTTCGCCTTTTTGCCATTTTAATCGCACTTCCGACCCCGTGAATGACGATATCAGCTTGGTTCATCAAAGCAGTCACTTCTTTAACGTCGGGCTCATTTTTCATCGTTTCATACGACTCATGACTCACATGATCTGGAATATGGAGCAATCGATAGCTACCCTTTAATTGCTGAGCCATTTTCACGCAGATAGAATTTGCTTGATACTCATAATGACTGCCTAACCCACCTCGTGCGGGGACTAATAATGGTGTGACGTTTTCTACTGGCGTTAAATAATCCGCCACAGCAGCAACGGTTGAGCCACCTGTTACTGAAATAATCGCATTAGCTGTAAGGTGATTCATTATAAATGACGCTGCCTGTTCACCCATTTCTTTTTTCACATCTTCTGACTGATCGGAATCTCCTGGTACGATAAACACATTTTTAAGATTAAAGAGCTGCTTCATCTTCTTTTCGAGCCCGCTAATATTTGAAACTTTACCTAATAGAGACAAGTAAGCTTCTACAACTCTTTTCCCCGAATCAGTTACGAACATGCCTTTATTCGTAATTTCGATAAACCCTTGCTTTTCGAGAAACTCAATTTCGCCTCGAATATGACGTTCGGTATTATTTACTTGCTCGGCTAATGCTCTACGGCCAATTGGTTGGAACTGACTGATCGTTTTTAATATCGTATAGCGTTCTTCCATTAACGGTAATAATTCTGGCACTAGCTTCTCTTGAAGTCTTATCCATTCATTCAAAGGTTTATCACCTGCCTTTATTGCGGGTTCTGAAATGGCTTTTTGCTGGATGAGTTAGATGGTTGGTTAGTTGTTAGGTTGCTCGATTGTTCGGATGTTAATTAGTTTTGTTTTGCATTGGTTGTTGGTTGGATTGTCGGTTCGTTTGGTTGGTCATTTTTCATCCATCTGTTAGTCGCTTTTTGTCCCGCGTTGTGCAAAAAAATATTTCTAACTATAGAATAGCAAAAAAACAGCCCAATAGCAAATACTTTAAACTATTCTCTCCTTAATAAACTGATCCAACGTCTCCGCACTTAAATCCTTTGCGGTTAGCTCCTCACCATTAACTCGAACGACTGGTATTTCTAAAAAATATTGATCTAATAATTTGGGGTCGTCCTCGATATTTTTCTTTACGATTTCAAAATCATATAAAGCTTGAAACGTTAAAAGTAATATTTCAGCCTCATCGCAAAGTGCACAATTCGGCCGCATGTAAAAATATACTTCCTTCGACATCATATCACCTAAGCAAAATTTTATTTAATTTCATATTAACATAACTTAGATTCGTGAACGTTATATTTTACTTTTAGAA
Source organism: uncultured Bacillaceae bacterium (assembly GCA_937983065.1). Taxonomy (GTDB): domain Bacteria; phylum Bacillota; class Bacilli; order Bacillales; family Alkalibacillaceae; genus CALKAL01. Next base: position 8,388 of record CALKAL010000133.1, read on the forward strand.
TATATGGGGCTCGGTAAAATAGACTGATGTTTTTTGGGGCGGGGATGGTTAGGGTTGGGTTGTGA
>CALKAL010000134.1 GCA_937983065.1 uncultured Bacillaceae bacterium
ACGAGTAGAAATGTCATCATATTTTCAAAATCATTTTCTAAGTAACAGATTTACATGCATGATTAGAAAGCTAGCTTCACGCAATCCAGACTGGTATATTTTTTTAACATCAGTGTATTATCCGATTAATACATTAAATATTCAGGAGTTGATGGGATGGAAATTAAGTTTAATAATCGCGACCCCGTCTACGTGCAAGTCGTTCGGTACTTTAAAGAACAAATTGTGAAAGGAATTTTTGAACCAGGGCAGCAAATTCCATCAAGAAGGGAGTTGGCAAGTTTGCTTAAAATTAATCCGAACACGGCACAGCGGGCTTACAAGGAAATGGAGGATGAGCGTTTAATAAAAACAGAAAGTAATCAACCGAGTCGAATTACTTCTGATGAAACGAAAATAAAAGAGGTTCGAGAGGAATTAATTAGAGAAGCAGTGGAACATTTCGCAAATTCAATCCAATCGATCAATGTTCCGTTAGATGAGGCCATTAGTAAAGTTAAGGAACATTATGAAAGCCTCAACGAAGATAAGGAGGGTAACCAATGATTGAAGTTAAACATATCGTTAAAAAATTTGGACGAAAAACTGTTTTAAAGGATGTATCTTTTACAGCAAATAAAGGTGAAATTACGTGTTTAATCGGAATTAATGGTGTCGGTAAAACGACGATTTTAAACGCGATTACGAGATTGACACCGCTAAATGACGGAGAAATTCTCGTTAACGGTGAATCGTTTCATCCAAGTATTTTTGAAAAAGTCTCATACATCCCTGATACGATTACGATGTTACCGAATATGAAAATAAAAGATGCGATGGAGTTTATGAATGATTTTTATAAAAGCTGGAATCAAGAAAGAGCTGATGAGATTTTGCAATTTTTTAATTTGAAGGAAGAAGAAAAAATTTCATCCCTCTCAAAAGGTAATACAGCTAAGGTGAACTTAATGCTAGGTTTAGCGCTTGATACTGATTTTGTTTTAATGGATGAGCCATTTTCTGGAATCGATATATTTAGCCGAGAACAAATAGCTGACGTGTTTACGAGTCATCTAATTGAAGATCGGGGCGTTATTATTACAACTCATGAAATAAATGATATCGAGCATTTAATTGATAAAGCCGTTATTTTAAATGATGGCATTGTTGTGAAAGAGTTTAGCACAGAAGAAATTAGAGAAACAGAAGGAAAATCTGTCATCGATGTTATGCGGGAGGTGTATCGTCAATGAAAAGCTATTTAAAACTGTTAAATTTTGAAATGAACCGATTAGCAAAATTTCTTTTCATTTTAATTCTCGTCGTTTTCGGGATTCAAATTGCTGGAACAGTCGTCATATCGCTAGGGTTTACATCAGAAATCAATGATTTGATGATTCGCCAAGGGTTGACTGAGGAAGAAGTACTTAATGTGTTTGGAAAAATGACTTTTCAACAAATCGTGATCTCGGTCTTCTTCTTTGGAACGATATTTATTGCCGCGACGTCCGTTTTGTTTTACATCTTTTTAATTTGGTACCGAGATTGGGTAGGGAAAAATACGTTTGCTTACCGCCTCCTTATGTTACCGACAAATCGAATCAATGTTTATCTCGCTAAGCTTTCGACGATTCTTATTATGACTTTAACCTTTGTAGCGTTACAAATCATTCTTTTAAAATTTGAGATTCAACTGTTTGAATGGATTGTCCCAGAAGCATTTCGCGAGGATCTAACCGTAAGTCAAGCATTAAGACAAAGTATTGAAATGGGACTTCTTTACCCGTATACATTTTTTGAATTTCTTATTAATTACGGTACAGGCATTACCTTAGTTGCAGTTATTTTTACGTTTATTTTATTCGAAAGAAGTTATCGTGTAAAAGGAATATTTATCGGTATAGGCTATGGTGTCCTATCGATTCTCGTATTGTTTAGCCCATTTTATATTAATGACTTATTACTAAACAATTATTTTTATACAGATGAACTGATACTCATGTTTATAATGGCGGACATTATCGTTTTAGGTTCAGCTATCTTTCTAGGCCACTATTTATTAAAAAACAAAATAAGAATATAAGGAGGAGACCAGTATGAAAAAATATTGGAAATCGATAACTATTATTTTAATTACAGTCCTCGGTATCGGTACGTTTTATATACAGTCATACATTAGTGCTTTATCATTACCAGATTTTAAAATAGAGACGGTTGAAGGTGATGAGACATTCATTGAAAATATTGTACTAGTTAGTGAATACGTAACTGATGCTGAAAACGTTGACGAGTACGGTTACGGTTATGGCCAAATTTTATATTTAACTGAAGATAATACGATTTATCGTAATCAACTTTCATTAATTAATGAGATGAAAGGTATTCCTGAGACGAGGGAGCGTTTTTTACGGGATGAATATAGCTCCTTTTTTAGAGGGATTAACATGTGGAATGAGTCAATTTATGAAGATGAACAATATTTAGTTTCGGCCGATATTGTGTACAATTATTATCGTGGACTGTCAGAAGGAGTTAAAGTGAAATATTTGAATAAAGAAAACGGTCAGACTGAATCTATAGATTACCCTCTCAGTTCTAACAATCATTTAATCATTGATGATATACAAGTTAATGGGGATACGATTTTAGTTTTTGCTAAGCAGTGGACGTTTCGTGAAGACGGTCATGCTAAAGAAGCTGCATATTTGTATAAATTTGACATGAATACGAATGAATTAATAACAACTGAAGAGCTATACGTTGTTGAAGCAGAGCCTGATCAATATGTTGATATTTCAATATTACACGATTCGAAATCTTGGTCTCCGAATGATTATGTCGTTTATCGTAGTATCATGCAAAGGGATGAAGCCGTTCAAGAATATGATGTTGAAGATGAATTTGGGGATGGAGAGAGAGTTCAGTTAGAGGATAACCGATTATTCGCTTATGAAGTCGCTACTGGAGAAATGAAAGAAGTTAATTTACCCGAATCATTAAGAGATAGATTTGTTAACTACTTTGATGGATCTAATTTATACTATGTCACTGGAGATGTTGATGAGTTAAAGTTAGCGGTTTATAGTTTAAAAGAAGATAAAATCATTAATGAGCTTGAAATCGAATATACGAAATATGATAACGCTAGGATGCCTGGTTATTATATGTTAACGGTTGATGACGGTTATGTTTACTTCCATGAAACGTTAGTAACCGATGAAGGGACATCGTTTTTACAAGTGATTGATACAACAACGGGAGAGATTGTTTATAAAGGTAAAATCGTCCCAGAAAAATCGGACTTACAATTTGAAATGTTTATTATGCGTACAGAGTTTCAATATTAATTTCAAAAAAACTTCCTTAATAAAGTCGTTAAGGAAGTTTTTTTCTGTCTTCTTTTACATACCGTGAGTAAGTTTTCCTCGATAAAAATTTCGTCAGTCATTTTTCTTTTAAAATATATGATAAAATGGAGGGGCTATGAGTAAGACTAAGATGTAGGTGAAAACATGTCGAAATCAAATATAGTTCGTGGCACGATGATGTTAACTGGTGCTAATTACATATCTAAAGTATTAGGAATTTTATATGTCATTCCGTTTCAAATGCTCGTCGGAAGTGTCGGCGGAGCGTTATATTCCTATGCTTATAATCCATATCAAATTTTTATTAGTATATCGACATTAGGTATTCCGTTGGCGATGTCTAAATTCGTCGCTAAATATGATGCGCTCAAAGATTATCGGACGAAGGAAGCGATGTTTAAGTCGGGATTAATTTTCATGACGATAACTGGGCTCGTCTCTTTTTTAATTATGTTTTTTAGTGCGGAATTTTTGGCGAATATGTTCTTGCCGAATGATTCTTATGAAAACACGGTTGAGGATGCGAAGTTCGTCATTCAAATGGTCAGCTTTGCGTTATTAATTATCCCGCCGATGAGTTTAGTGAGAGGTTATTTTCAAGGGCATGGTTCCATGGGGCCTTCTGCGATATCAATCGTCTGTGAGCAAGTTGTGCGTATTTTATTTTTATTAATTGCGGGATATATTATTCTTCAAGTGTTAGATGGGACAGTTAAGCTAGCTGTCGGTTTTGCGGCTTTTGCGGCCTTTGTCGGGGCCCTTGCTTCAAGTGTTGTATTAGGTGGCTTTTATAAAAAAAGAAGACCGTACATTGAAAAGGAACTAAAAAATTCAAGAACAGACACTCCGACGATATCAAAAAAACAAATGTATCGGGAACTTCTCGCATATGCTGGGCCGTTTATTCTCGTTGGGATCGCAACGCCTTTATACCAATTAATTGATCAGCTTACGTTTAACCGAGCGATGGGGAACATTAATTTGGAGGAGATTTCAGAGAGTGTTCTTTCCGTCATACTCGTTTATGGCCACAAAATTGTTATCATCCCTGTAACGATTGCAACAGCATTATCATTAGCTTTACTTCCAGCTATGACGCGAGCCTTTACAGATAAAAATAAATTACAATATAACAGTTATATTAATCAAGCATTATTAATGATTTTGGCCTTAATTTTACCAGCGAGTGTCGGTTTATCTATTTTAGGAACAGAAGCTTACGGGACGTTGTATAATGCTCAAGAAGCTTACGATTTCGCTGGAGAAATTATGTCCTATTACGCACCGACAGCGTTGTTTTTCGCTTTGTTTACCGTCAGTGCATCGATGCTACAAGGAATTAATCAACAAAACTTTGCTGTTGTAAGCTTAGGTATAGGTTTACTCATTAAGCTCATTTGTAACGTTCCATTCATTTATTTATTCGAAGGCAAAGGAGCTGTTTTAGCGACAAGTTTTGCTGTATTTGCAGCTTCATTTATTAATTTATGGTGGCTCTATCGAAAAACACGCTTTGATGTTAGACGATTACTAAAAGTTTCATTGCTCATCGTCGCTTTAACGGTGATAATGGCGATCATCGTATTCATCACGAAATGGCTCATCGGATTACCATTTGGCGAGGAGCCGTCAAAAATTAAGTTTATCGCCCAATCATTCGGTTCAGTTATAGTAGGCGCTTATGTTTATTTATGGATGGCTTTCAAAATGACACTTTTAGAACGGCTATTTGGCAGCCGAGTCAATCGATTTTCAAAAATATTTTTCTCATAAAGGTGATAAAAATTGATGCGGTTAGATAAAGCTTTAGCAAATCAAGGGTTCGGCTCAAGAAAAGTCGTAAAAAAATTTATTCGTAAAGGATTAGTTGCTGTTAATGATGAGACGGTTAAAGACGGCTCGATGAAAGTTAATCCTGAAATCGATCAGATAACTGTTAATGGACAGCTTTTAAAGTATCGAAAATATATTTATCTCATGTTAAATAAACCGATAGGCGTCGTTTCAGCAACTCGTGATCCCGTGGAAAAAGTTGTTATCGATTTACTTGATCCAGAATATCAAAAGTTTTCCCTTTTTCCTGCGGGCAGATTAGATAAAGATACAGAAGGATTAATACTCCTGACGAATGACGGTGATTTATCCCATCGACTCTTATCACCGAAAAATGAAGTAGAGAAGGTGTATGAAGCTAAAATTCGTGGTCAAGTAACTGAAGATGATGTAGAACAGTTTCAAAATGGCATTGAATTAAAGGATGGGTATGTGACAAAGAGTGCCAATCTAGAAATTTTAAATTCAAGTCATTTATCCCACGTTAAAATTACAATTAAAGAAGGTAAATATCATCAAATTAGACGGATGTTTGCTGCTTTAGGCAAAAAAGTAGTGGAATTAAAACGATTGCAGTTAGGTCCATTAAAATTAGATCCATTATTAAAACAAGGTGAGTATCGAGAATTGACGGAAAACGAAATAATGCAGTTAAGAGAATATTAAGTGGATTGTTTTGGAAGACGTACTTTTTTATTTGTCGTTGTCCATTTCCCTTTTTCACGACTGACGACGAGCCCGTTATAACGGAGGACATTTAAATCACGCTGAATAGTTCGGTCGGATAAACCGAATTCATCAGCAAGCTCTTTCGTCGTAACAGAGCCGTTATCAAATATGTAAATGTAAATATCTTTTATTCTGTTTAACATGATTTCTGTCGGATCACCCATCATTTACTCACTCTCCTAAACAGAAAGATAATTATATTCTTAAAATTATTGTACAATAAAACTAGTGGAAAAATCAAAAAATTCTTAATGAATCATGTTTTGTCGAATAAATGATAGATTGGATAAAAAAACTCATAGAAATTTGTTAGATAGAGCGTTTTCGTGTTAAAAAACAGTTCTCTCTTCTCAAATAAAAATTAAATCTAACAAACTATATGACAGACCAGATGAAGAAACATTTATTTAAATAGGTGATTTTATGGCTCAATTAATTAAATTACAAGATTATATTTCCCGTTATGAAGTCGATATGTTTAAATATCCGAGTCAGTTTATCCGACTTAAAAAAGAACATTACGATAAAATTTTTGATGAATGGCAAAAAGAATTAGAACATGCTTCTTTTGAAGAAGGGGACATAATCTTATCTTTACCAACTAATGAACTCGAATTGAAACAGAAATTTTTAAACAATATTTTTCCGTTTCAATTAAAATGGGCATCGAGTACCATTTCTGAAGTTTCTTTTTTAGATAAAGCTTATGAGGCTGATGAACGGCTGAAGTATTACTTACAGCGGTTTCCTGATACATATTTACTCATGTATGAACCGATTTTCAAATTGAAGCAGGCGGTGATTGATGGGGAAGTTATTATCATTACACCGTTTGAAATTATGTGTATTACCGAGTTAAATGCGGAAGAATCGACTCATTTTCAACCAATAGACGACCGGAAATGGATTAAAAAACAAGGAGGAAAGGAGACGACGATCGTTAGTCCAATCATTGGATTAAATCGAATGACAAAGACGATTCAAAGTATATTAAATTATCATAATATCGAATTTCCGATTAAAAAAGTCGTCTTGGCGAAACATCATACGATTTCCGATGTCTATGAACCTTACAATACGGAAATTATTGATCAATTAAAATATGAAAAATGGTTCAATCAATTACGGAAGACTTCGCATTCCTTAAAATTTCGCCAGCTAAAAGCGAGTGAGGCACTGTTAAATCACACTCAAAAAACGTTTATAAAACGCCCTGAGTGGCACGATGATGATGTTGATATGACGATTGAATAAAACTAAGGGGAAAAAATATGTACGTATTCATAATCAATCCGAAAGCAGGAAATGGAAAAGGATTAAAGATTGTCGAAAATTATATACGAGATCATAAACAGTTAAATGGTGAGATAAAAACTTACTATACGGAATACGAAGGACATGCTACAAAACTAGCGGAGCAAATTGCTAGTTTATATGAGCATCAAATTAAATTACTATTTGTCGTCGGTGGAGATGGGACAATCTATGAGGTCGTCAATGGATTGAAAAAACATCCGAACATTCCGATTTCATTTTGCCCAGTCGGCTCGGGAAATGACTTTGCCCGTGGTTGCCAAACACCTTTAAACCCGAAAGAACACATTGAATTTTCTTTAGACAAAAATGAATTAAACCCGTATTGGCTTGGAACATTTCGCACGAATTTAAAAAATGTAAGCGATTACGATTTATTTGCTTCAAGCCTGGGATTCGGTTTTGATGCAGAAGTTGCCGAACGGGTGAATAAATCTCGATTTAAAAAAGTGTTAAATAGTTTAAGACTCACTTTTTTAATTTATGTCATCGGACTCATTGTGACAATTTTTCTTTTTAAGCCGAAAGATTTAACATTGACGATTGATGGGGAGAAGAAACAATTATCAAACGTTTGGCTTTTGACTGTTAGTAACCATCCTTATTTCGGTGGTGGCATGAAAATTGCCCCGACAGCTAAAATTAATGAACACCATTTTACCGTTACAATTGTTCATCAAATTTCACGAATTAAGCTATTATTTTTATTTATAACTGTATTTTTCGGAACGCATACGAAATTAAAAGAAGTTGAACAATTTCGAGCGAGTCACCTGTCGATTTTATCTGAACAAAGTGTTACATATCATGCGGATGGTGCAACGTCCTCTTGTCATCTGTGCGACATTGCTAAGGAACCCTACACACGTTACGTCATTCGCGAAACTATAGATGAAAATAAGCGTTCATCGAAGGTTAAAAAATCTTCGGCTATCGTTAAATAATTGATTTCCAAATTTTTATGGGACGTGAGGATTTATTACTTCAAATATTGAAATTTCATTGGAGGAGTTGACGTAATATATGGAAACTTTAACAGTTGGCAGAGCGAAATTAACATGGTTAAACGGCGGCGTTACCCATTTAGACGGTGGCGCGATGTTTGGTGTTGTACCGAAAGCGTTATGGACGAAAAAATATCCTTATAATGAAGACAACAATCAAATTGAATTACGATGCGATGCGATTTTATTACAAATTGATGGACGTCATATGCTCATCGATTCAGGAATTGGCAATAATAAATTAACGGATAAACAGAAGCGGAACTTCGGTGTGAAGGAAGAATCGAAAATTGAAGAGAGCTTGCAACAACTAAATATAACTGTTGATCAAATTGACACGATTTTAATGACCCATCTTCATTTTGATCATGCGTGTGGTTTGACGAGATATGAAGGGGACCAATTAGTGAGTACATTTCCGAATGCAGTCATTTATTGCTCTAAAGTCGAATGGGATGAGATGAGAGAGCCTAATATGCGTTCTAAAAATACGTATTGGGAAGAAAATTGGCGTCCGATTGAAAGTCAAGTGAAGCCATTTGATAAAGAAATCGAGATTGTCCCTGGGTTAAAGATGCACCATACGAGTGGTCATAGTGATGGTCATTCAGTGATTCATTTTGATGATGGGGATGAGTCTTTTATGCATATGGCTGACTTAATGCCAACTCATGGCCATCAAAATCCACTCTGGGTACTCGCTTATGATGATTATCCTGTAACGAGTGTTCATGAAAAAGATAAATGGCAAAAGATTGCTTACAATAAAAAAAGCTGGTTTACATTTTATCATGATGCCTACTATCGCGCGATTAAATACGATGATGAACGGAAAATGAAAGAAACGATTGAACGAGTTCGGTACGAGTACGAATAAGATGAGATGTGTAAAAAATATTGAGGTGTTTTAGGTTTAGAGTTGACTTGAATGAAACAATAAACTAAAAAAGACATCTGCATAAAAACGCAGATGTCTTCCCTTACTCACCGAGTAACAAACGTAATTAAGCTAACGGTTTATCCTGTTCTGACTGATTGTATAAATTCATCTCAATAATTTCAGCATTGTTCGCATCGGCAATGAAACGATATTCGTAGCTAGAGTCATTTACTAAATGAGTGAGTCCACCTTTATACACTTGGATTTCCTGCCCATCTTTCGTCATCGTTTCTTTTTCCATGACAATCCAAGAACCTGTAATCGTCCCAGCTTGAAACATATTTTTCGCTCGCTCTAATGCAACCTCAGGCAAGTTCATTTGTTTTCTAATTTTCAACACAATTAAGAAACCGAGGATTGCGCCGATTAATACGGCGATTGCATTTTTGTATTGTTTCATATTTTCACACTCCGTCGACAAATTTTCTTTTCTAGTTTAAGCTTATGTAGAAAACAATATATCATATTCTACCCAATTGGAATAATGTTTATTTTTTTTGTACAATAAAGAATAACTATGACTAAGTGGAGGGGTACATAATGAATGCTGAAACGTTAGAAATGTTTAAAACATTAACCGAACTACCAGGCGCACCAGGTAATGAACATCAAGTAAGACGTTATATGAAAGAGCAATTAGAGAAATACTCCGATGAAATCATTCAAGACCGTCTTGGCGGTATTTTCGGTGTTAGAAAAGGAAAGGGACCGAAAGTAATGGTTGCGGGTCATATGGATGAAGTCGGATTTATGGTGACGCAAATTACTAAAAACGGAATGATCCGCTTCCAAACGTTAGGTGGCTGGTGGAATCAAGTATTGCTAGCTCAACGGGTACAAATTATAACGGATAATGGTGCTGTTGATGGGGTGATTGGTTCTATCCCACCACATAATTTAACGCCAGAACAACGAAAAAAACCGATGGAAATTAAAAATATGTTAATTGATATTGGCGCAGATGATGAAGACGACGCGAAACGGATAGGTATTAAGCCTGGGCAAGCAATCGTTCCAGTCTGTCCGTTCACTCCGATGGCTAATGAGAAAAAAATATTAGCAAAGGCTTGGGATAACCGATACGGCTGTGGATTGTCAATTGAATTGCTAAAGGAACTTCAAGGCGTTGAACTAAATCATGAGCTTTATTCAGGAGCGACTGTTCAAGAAGAAGTTGGACTCCGGGGTGCTCAAGCAGCTGCGAACATGATTAACCCAGATATTTTCTTTGCTTTAGATGCTTCTCCAGCAAATGACATGTCAGGTGATGATAACGAATTTGGCCATTTAGGTAAGGGAGCACTAGTAAGAATATTTGACCGCTCAATGATTACACATAGAGGTATGAGGGAGTTTGTATTAGATACGGCGGAAACTCACGATATTCCGTATCAATATTTCATTTCTCAAGGTGGAACCGATGCGGGTAGAGTGCACATGTCGAATGAAGGTGTTCCATCAGCGGTTATCGGAATTTGTTCCCGATACATCCATACGAGTTCATCGATTATTCATGTCGATGATTACGCAGCAGCAAAAGCACTTCTCGTTGAACTTGTTAAATCCGTCGACCAGTCGATGATTGACACGATCAAAAGTAATGGGTAAAAAAGTTTAATAAACGGACTTTTTATGGTAAAAATGATAATGAGAGATGGACTTTATGGTATCCATCTCTCATTATCCTTAATTATTCGTATAAATATTTTAAAACTTCAATCGCTTGATCAATTGTTTCAACGGTAACATTTGCTTTATTCGATAATTCTTTTAACGGGTGGATTAATGATTCAGGTCGAATGATGATTAATGGTTTATTTAAGCCGATAGCAATTCCAGCATCCATCGCTGTATTCCATTGCCGGTATTCTTCACCGAATAAAGCAATGACGGCATCGGATTTTTGAATCATTATTTCCGTTCGAAAGTTGTTTATACTAGAGGCGGCGTCATCACGATATACATTTCCAGGCTGTTTCCCTAAAATGTTTTCGCCGATATCATCAGATAAAGCATGGTTGTCCTGTGGTCCTAAAAAGGTAATGTTTAAATTATTTTCCGTTGCCTTTTCGTTTAAACGAGCACGCCAATCATCATGAATTTGTCCAGCTAAATAAATTGTTAAATTCATATATGAACCCTCCACTGTTTATTTTATTTAATCATCTAATGAATGATAGCGTTTGTCAAATAGATCAAAATAGGGGTGAGAGAAAGTGAGAATGTGTAAAAGCGCATTACTGTTAAGTTTCTTTTTCGTTACGTTAACAGGTTGCATGCAAACCGAAGAGAAAGTATTAAACGAAATCGAAAGAAAATTAAAAGATGAATTTTTGTCTAATGAAGTTAAAGAAACGAACACAGAATTAAGATCAATTAAAGTTTACATACCAGAAGAATTAGAAATAGAGAATGAAGGTACAAACAATTATATTTTCACTGACGGGTCTCGCCCATTCGTTTTATTTATTAATGAGTTCGAGGCGCCGAACAGTAAATGGTTTTTTGAACGATTACAAAGTGAACAACACGATGATTTACATTTAAGATCCTTTGAAAGTGCAGATGAATTTGTCTACCTCGCTGTAGAAAAGTATGATGAAGAGGATTATGAAGTACAAATCGGTATCGGTGGTATAAAGATGTCGACATTAAGTGAGATGGATCAATTAGAGGAAGATGTAGAAATTATGTTAGAGATGGTTAAATCGGTAGAAGAAAAATAGTCCACTAATTTTACATTTCGTGTAATAAAAAGGGAGGCCGTCTAAAAATGAAGATGACAAGTATAAAAATGAAGCGGCTATTAGAGGAGCGGTTTTCAAATAAAGATTGGCGAACGATTTTTGATCGTGATGAGGATACATTTCGAATTGAATGGAAAGATACGAAGCAAGGTGTGACAATTGCTTTACCAGGTGTGATTGCTAAATGGGAAGAAAAGAAGGAAAAAGCGTTAGACGAGCTTGAAGAACATATTAAAGAAGCTTTAAAAATTATGAACGAAGAGCAAACGTTAGAAGGAAAAGAGGCACATATTTTCCCAGTTATTCGTTCGGGATCCTTTCCTGAAGAGAAAAAGGATGGTACGAAGCTTATTTTTGAAGAGCATACAGCGGAAACGCGTATTTATTATGCGCTTGATTTAGGCAAATCTTATCGGCTTATCGATGAAAGTTTAATAAAAAGAGAAGGCTGGGAGGAAAAGCGAATAAAAGAAGTCGCTTTATTTAATGTACGCCGTCTATCAACAGACATGAAAAAAGATGAGGTCGCTGGCAATACGTTTTATTTTCTTTCGACAAATGATGGTTATGATGCGAGTCGAATTTTAAATGAAGCCTTATTAGAAGAAATGAAGGCGAAAGTAGAAGGGGACCTTGCTGTTGGCGTACCGCATCAAGATGTGCTTATTTTCGTTGACGTTAAAAACGATACTGGCTATGACGTGTTAGCACAAATGATGATGCAGTTTTTCGCTGAAGGTAGAATTCCAATTACTTCACTACCTTTTATTTATGAAAATAAAAAATTAGAGCCAATATTTATTTTAGCTCGAAATCGACCGAGTAAAGATGAGGAGTAGATAAATATGCAAGTCGTCTATAATGAAAAAGGGATAGGAGACGTCCTAATTTTAACGTTTGATCAAAGGGAGTCAGATGTAAAGCATGAAACATTTGGCGATGTCGTTAAACTTGTTGATGAATCAACTGGCGATGTCGTCGGTTATAATATTTTTAATATTTCCCGCTATATGACTGTTGATGGAAATGGAGCTCTTGTCGTTGATGAGGCGCTCGTGTCTAAAATTAAGGACATTTTTAATGAAAACGACGTTCAAGATGAGTTAAATATCGATTTATCACCAAAATTCGTTGTCGGATACGTCACTAAAAAAGAAAAACATCCAGATGCATCAAAATTAAGTGTCTGTGAAGTTGATGTTGGTGATGAACGACTACAAATCGTTTGTGGTGCTCCGAATGTTGATGAAGGGCAAAAAGTCGTCGTTGCGAAAAACGGTGCAATCATGCCAAATGGTTTAGTGATAAAACCTTCAGAACTACGCGGTGTATCATCAAACGGAATGATTTGTTCGAGTAAAGAATTAAATCTTCCAAATGCAAGCGAGGAAAAAGGAATTTTAGTGTTAGAAGACCATTATGAAGTTGGTTCACCATTTTTTAATTGAAATTTTACTTAAATCGAAATAATTTTGAATGAGGGGATTATACGATGAAAGAATTTACGTTAAAACAGCAAGGGAAAATAAAACGTTTAACGAATGAAACGTTTAAATTTGATGAACGTGTCGGCGAGGGCTGGTTTTCCGCTGTTTATTTTTTGAAAACGAAAGAAATTGTTGAAAAGTATGTTGAAGATAATACCGTAACGATGCAATTTTTCCAAAAGAAGAATGCTGTACTTTGTGGAACAGACGAAGCGATTGCTCTTTTACATACGTTCGCAAAAGATCCTCAAGATTTAATTATTCATTCATTAGAAGATGGGGACCAAATTAAACCGTATGAAACAGTCTTAACGGTTCAAGGGAAATATCAAAATTTCGGTTTTTTAGAAGGGTTAATTGACGGTGTGTTAGCGAGACGAACATCGATTGCAACGAATGTATTCAACGTCAATAAGGCAGCGAAATCAAACGGTATCCAAAAACCGATTATATTTATGGGGGATCGAGATGACCATTTCTCCCAGCAAGCAGGAGACGGATATGCAGCATACATTGGTGGCTCTACCGCTCAGGCAACTCATGCGATGAATGAGTGGTGGGGGAAACATGGAATGGGTACGATGCCGCATGCGTTAATTCAAATGTTTAAAGGAGATATCGTTAAAGCGACTGAAGCATATCGGGCTACTTTCCCAGAGGATGAGCTTGTAGCGCTAGTCGATTATAATAATGATGTCATTACGGATGCGTTAAAAGTAGCGCGCCATTTCGGTGAAGAATTAAAGGTAGTAAGATTAGATACGTCGCAAAACATGGTAGACCGTTATTTTTTCCGTAACCCACAAATTATGGGCTCCTTTGACCCACGAGGTGTGAACCCGCAGCTTATTTTTGCATTAAGAAATGCGCTAGATAAAGAAGGCTTTGAACATGTAAAAATTATGGCAAGCGGTGGATTTGATGAAAAAAAGATTAGTATGTTCGAATCCCTTCACGTACCAGTTGATATGTACGGTGTCGGGAGTAATTTATTAAAAATTAAAATCGGTTTTACTGGTGATAACGTCTTACTTAACGGTGAAGACGAGGCAAAAAAAGGTCGGCGTTACAATCCGAATCCTAGACTGAAAAAAGTCGATTACCCTGTTAATTAAATGTTGTGCCCTGAAAAATTCATTCAGGGCATTTTTTTATGCATCGTTGGTAGCAATTTAATGTATAATATTTAAGAGTCTGCTATAATAAAAAAGCAACTTTATAAAAACAACTAACAAAACGTTTGCATATAATAAAAAAGCAAAACTATCGGAGGTTCGATTAATGTCGACTTACCATTTCATAGGGATTAAAGGAACTGGTATGAGTGCACTCGCACAAATTTTACATGATTCAGGAGAAAAGGTTCAAGGCTCTGATATTGAGAAAACAATTTTTACCGAAGCGGCTTTAAGAGAAAAAAATATACCGATTCTTCCTTTTGATGAAAATAATATCGTTGAAGGTTTAATTATAATCGCGGGAAATTCGTTTTCCGATGAGCATGAAGAAATCGCTAAAGCAAAACAACTTAATCTTCCATTTTACCGTTACCACGAATTTTTAGGAGAATGGTTAAAGAGGTTTACGAGTGTCGCTGTAACAGGCGCCCACGGAAAAACATCGACGACTGGCTTACTTGCCCATACGCTTAAAGAAACGGCACCACTCTCTTATTTAATCGGGGACGGAACAGGCTTTGGTAATGAAGAAAGTAATATCTTTGTTTTCGAGGCATGTGAGTATCGGAGACATTTTTTAGCGTATGAGCCAGACTATGCGATTATGACGAATATTGATTATGATCATCCTGATTATTTTACAAGCCTGGATGACGTATTCAATGCCTTTCAAGAGATGGCTTTAAACGTTAAAAAAGGAATTATCGCTTGTGGTGATGATGAAATGCTCCAAAAAATACAAGCAAAGGTCCCAGTCATTTATTACGGTTTTTCAGACGGTAATGACTTCCAAGCGAAAAACGTACAAGAAACGGAAGAAGGAACGACATTCGATTTATTTGTGAGAAGTGAACTTTATCATACGTTTACCATTCCGTTATACGGTAATCACCACGTCTTAAATGCTTTAAGTGTGATCGCTTTAATGCATTATGAAGGATTTAAGAAGGAAGATATGGAACATCTACGTACATTCCCAGGTGTTAAACGCCGCTTTACAGAAACGAAGTGGGATAACGGACAAATACTTATTGATGACTATGCGCATCACCCGCGGGAAATTGAAGCAACGATTGAATCTGCTCGAAAAAAATATCCAACTAAAGAAATAGTTGCTGTCTTTCAACCGCATACATTTACGAGAACGAAAAAATTTGTTGAACAATTTACAAAAAGTTTATCAGAAGCGGATCACGTGTACTTATGCGATATTTTTGCATCAGCTAGGGAAAAGTCTGGTTCCTTCTCGATTGAAGATTTACAAAAGATGATTGATGGCTCAAAAATGTTACATTTGAACAACACCGCTGTTTTAAACGCTCATAAAAACAGTGTCATCTTGTTTATGGGCGCTGGTGATATTCAAAAATATGAAGAGGAATTTAAAAAAATAAGCTAATTGCTTTTTTCAAGATAAAAAACTGTTAATTAAAAAGGGTAGCTTGTGTGAGACAAGCTACCTTTTTAAATTTAGTTTATAAAATTTATGCTCAGAATTTTGTCGAATATGCTCAGGAATTTGTCAATAGGCTCAAAACTCTGTCGAATATGCTCAATTAAATGTCGAATATGCTCAAATTCACTTTTTTATGCTCAAATTCATCATTTCAAAAATTCTGGATTAAGCTTCTCCAACTCCGGTATAACGAAACGACCATCTTTTCTAACGAGTTCGCCGTCAAAATAAATTTCTCCCCCACCGTATTCTTCCCGCTGAATAACGACCATGTCCCAATGGATGGCGGAATCATTGCCGTTATATGCGTTTTCATACGCTTGCCCTGGTGTAAAGTGAAAACTTCCATCGATTTTTTCATCGAATAAAATATCTTGCATCGGGTGTAAAATGTACGGATTTATTCCAATGGCAAACTCACCAATATATCTTGCACCCTCATCCGTATTTAAAATGTCGTTAATTCTTTCTGTATCGTTCGCTTTCGCATCAACGATTTTGCCGTCTTTAAACGTTAGCTCAACATTTTCAAACGTAAAGCCTTGATATGGAGATGGTGTATTGTACGTTAACGTTCCATTAATCGAATCACGAACAGGTGCAGTATAAACTTCACCATCTGGAATATTCATTTCCCCAGCACATTTAATTTTTGGTATGTCTTTAATGGAAAAAGTTAAGTCTGTGCCTGGCCCTTTAATATGCACCTCATCCGTTTCATTCATTTTATTAACGAGGGCATCCATCGCCTCACTCATTTTTGCATAATCAAGGGTACAGACATTAAAATAGAAATCTTCAAAGGCTTCTGTGCTCATTTTTGCAAGCTGCGCCATGGATTCGTTCGGATAGCGGAGAACGCACCATTTCGTTTTCGGAACACGAATATCCCGATGAACTTTGCCAACTGTTTGACCGAACAATTTATTTTTCTCTCCTGGAACATCAGACAACTCATTAATATTATCTCCAGATCGAATCGCTATGTAAGCGTCCATGTCACGCATTCGGCTCGCTTCATATTTTTCCCATGCTTTAAGTTGTTCTTCTTGGGCACCTAATAATAAAGAACGCATTACTTTTGAGTCTTTTAATTCAACAAAAGGATAACCGCCAGCAGCGTAGGCTTCTTCAATAATTGCACTAACAAGCTCTTGTTGTAAGCCCGTATTTTCGATTAATAATTTCTCACCTTTTTGCAGTTTAACGGAATAATGGACTAATCCTTTTGCCAGTTTTGTGATTCTTGGATCTCTCAAATTATTCTCCTCCTATTCACCATACGATTAATCACTATTTTATCATAATAAATAGCGAAAATTGTATGAACATGTTTGACATTGGGCAAAATCAGGTATAAATTTATAATAAACGTAATTGGAAGGTAGGGTAAATATGAACTTGCTCCACATATCTGCATTAATTGCTGCGATTGCTTTTCTTCTTTTAGTCATTTTCTTAATTAGAGCACTTATTTCAACGAGTAAAACATTAAATGCCGCCTCAAAGACATTGGATCATATCGGAACAACCCTTAAAGGTTTTGAACAACAAATGGAAGGTATTACGAAAGAAACGACGGAACTTCTTAATAAAACGAATCGGTTAGCTGACGATATTGTAAATAAAACTGGAAAACTCGACGTTTTATTTGATGGGATTAAGGGAATAGGACATACTGTACAACAATTTAACTTATCTCTACAAAAATTGTCCGATGAGTTGCAGGAACAAGCGAATGAGCATGCTGAAAAAACCTCTCAAACGATAAAATGGGGAGAAGCGGCCATTCATTTATGGAAAAAATATAAGGATAAATAAAAAAGGAGGACGAATTTATGGGAAACGAAAAAGGAAATCAAGAAGGTATTAACAGCAAAGACTTTTTAATTGGTACGTTAATTGGTAGTATTATCGGAGCTTCTGCCGCTTTATTGTTAGCGCCAAAATCAGGCAAAGAATTGAGACAAGATATTAATCAAGGTGCAACCAAAGTTAAAGAAAAAGCGGTTGAATGGAAAGATGTCGCTTATGAAAAAGGGTCTGAATGGACGCATCAATTGCAGGAAAAAAGTAAAGAATTAACAGAGAAAGTAAAGGATACGACGGGTCAACTACAAGATCGGTTCAGAAGTGAAGTATCTGACCAAGCGAAAGATTTAGCGGAAGCGATTGATGAAGCAGCTGATGAATTTGAAAGAAAAGAAGCGAACGATTTATTTGAACAAACTCAGAAAAACGAATAAAATGAAAATAAAAGTTGTTGGTTTTATACCGACAACTTTTTTATAGGAAAATTTAGAAAGGGGATTAATATGGGAATTGATTTGTTAACAACACCAGAAGCTTTTGAACAAGTCGTTAAAGAAAATGAAGCTTGTTTATTGTTTAAACATAGTTTAACTTGTCCGATTAGTGCCGAAGCAAAAGAAGTCTATGATAAATTTAGAGATGAGACGGATTTACCGATGTATATGCTTTACGTCCAAGATCATCGGGATGTCTCAAATCACGTCGCAGAATTCTTTGACATTAAACATGAATCACCGCAATTTTTCTATATTAAAGACGGTAAAGTAGAATTTCACACATCGCATTGGCATATTACGACTGAGAAATTACAAGAAGTTGTGAAGTGATGA
>CALKAL010000135.1 GCA_937983065.1 uncultured Bacillaceae bacterium
TGAATATCTACAATTGAAGCTTTTACCTTTTCAAGTAAATCTAATTTTCCTCGCTTAAGTAAATTATCCTCAAGTTCAAAGGAATGATCAAAATGGTCCTCAATCGCTCGCTTTCCTTTACCAGTAACAATAATAATGTCTTCAATCCCTGATTCAATCGCTTCCTCAACAATGTATTGAATCGTTGGTTTATCGACAATTGGAAGCATTTCCTTCGGTAGCGCTTTAGTAGCTGGTAAAAACCGAGTTCCAAGACCTGCTGCTGGAATAATCGCCTTTCTAACCCTTTTCATTCTCACTCGCTCCTTAGACTGTTTTGACTAGATTTGGCACTTTCTTCTCTATATCGACTGGCTCTATGATCTTTAACAATTTTTCTTTTAAAACTGCTTCTTCAGTTAATAAGCTTTTAATCTTCTCCTCAATATCTTCCACCGCTTCAAATGTACATTTCCCAACATAAATTTTCGGGAATACTTGCTCCCTTTGAATTTCTTCCGCACTAAGCAATTCTTCATACATCTTTTCTCCAGGTCTAATTCCCGTAAATTCAATCGGAATATCCTCTAAAGAATGTCCTGATAGTCGAATTAAGTTTTTCGCTAAGTCAACAATCTTTACTGGCTCACCCATATCAAGGACGAATACTTCGCCACCTTTAGCAAGGGCACCTGCTTGAATGACGAGCTGACTGGCTTCTGGAATCGTCATAAAATATCTTGTCATTTTAGGGTCAGTAACAGTAACAGGTCCTCCGTTTTTAATCTGTTCTCTAAACAACGGAATGACACTACCTCGACTACCTAAAACGTTTCCAAATCGAACGGCACAATATTTCGTTTTGCTTCTTCTAGATTTATTTTGAATAATCATTTCAGCAACCCGCTTCGATGCACCCATTACATTCGTTGGATTGACTGCTTTATCCGTAGATACGAGGACAAAGGTCCCTACTCCGAATTCATGAGCGGCATCAGCGACGTTTTTCGTCCCATAAATATTGTTCTTCACCGCTTCTTGTGGATTATATTCCATTAATGGTACATGTTTATGAGCTGCTGCATGATAAATAACGCTTGGTTTATATTTTTCAATGACTTCAAAGATTCTTTTTCGATCTTTAATATCTGCGATAATTGGGATTATCTGAATCTTATCCTCGTACGTTTCCCTTAATTGCCTATCAATCTCGTAGATGCTATTTTCACCGTGACCTACTAGAATAATAGATTCGGGATAGAAAGTTGCGACTTGTCTACAAATTTCAGAGCCAATTGAACCACCAGCTCCCGTTATTAACACTGTTTTGTTTTTTAAATAACCTGAAATACTATCGTTATCTAGTTTTACTGGTTCACGACCGAGTAAATCTTCAACTTGTACATCTCTAATCTGTTTAACAGTTAATTTCCCTGAAAATAAATCTTCTAGTCGAGGAGTGATTTGTGTTTTTATACCTGTTAATGAACATAACTCCACGATTTCATTTAATCTTCGTCGGCTGACCGATGGAATGGCAATGATAATATGCTCTATCCGATATTTCTCGACCGCTTTTTCAACATCATTAATCCGTCCAACAACAGGGATACCATGAATTTGGATTTTCCTTCTACTTTCAGCATCATCTAAAAAAACGACGGGCCTTAACTCACTATCTTGTCCATTAAGTAGCTGTCTCGTAACAATTTCACCAGCTGCACCTGCCCCTATAATTAAAGTCCGTTTCTTCTTTTTCCCATGATTTATAACCGTATCACGGAAAACGCGCCACGCAAAACGGGATCCTCCAATTAATAACATATGAAGCATCCAAGTAATGATTAAATGGCGAAAGAGAATTTCACTATAAATAATAAATTGCGAAATTCCTGCTAGAACGATTGAGATTGTAACGACATTAAATATCGACAATAACTCACCAATACTTGCATACTCCCATGCTTTCTGATAAAGCTTAAAAATAGTTGCGAAAAGATGGTGAAAAATAACGATTATTAATGATGTTGTTAAAACGATTTGAGTTACGCTTGTTGAACCATTGTTGACTAGAATGAAGCTTAAATAAAAAGATGTTAACACAATGACTGTATCTAATGTAGCTAACAAGATAACCCTCATTTTATAGGTCATTTAGCCCACTCTTTTCATTATTTTTTCTAATTTTATAGCCTAAAAATACTATAACCTTAGAACAAAAAAAGGAACACATGACTATATGTTCCAAGTGCGATCTGCTACTAATATATTACAATAATAACTTTTTTGCAATAGTTTGTTTAATTTTAACATAGAAATTAGTCCCTTTTTAAATTTTTCAGAATTTACTGTTTGACTAATATTGTAATCTATTTCGGAAGATTTTACAAGATTTTATTATCTTTTTGTCTAAATATGTTATACTTATCTTAATTTTGACAAACTCGAAATGGAGGATTTTTTGACACATGGAAGAAACAATCTCACTCAATGAAATTTTTCAAACTCTTAGGAAACGAATGACACTCATTATTTCTGTGACGATTCTAGCAATCATCATTAGTGCTTCTGTTACTTTATTTCTATTAACGCCAAAGTATGAAGCATCATCTCAATTTATCGTCAATCAAAAGGAGCAAACATCGGATTTTAACGTCAATGAAATTAGGACGAA
>CALKAL010000136.1 GCA_937983065.1 uncultured Bacillaceae bacterium
TTAAACTACATATTTTTCCGCTTCAATAATCGCTTCTGCAATGGCGCGTTTTTTCTCAATGACGTTAATCGGATCGTGGCGCGTTAATTTACGTAGTGCGGATAGCATCATTCGTAAGCTATCCCCTGAATCACTTGCAATTAACGTTTCTTTAGCATGAGCTTCAATCCGGTTGAATGCTTCTTGAACGTAAACTTCTGTATAAAGAAGCTTCTGTTTATGTTTGTCAGCACCGTCCTTATTCATCGCTTTTTCAGTACGTAAAATAGCTGATTCCATGTTGTAAATTTCTGCAGCCATATCCGCAATGTTAGATAAAATTTCTTGCTCTTGCTCAATTTTTTCTTGATATTTTTGAGCAGCAATACCAGCAGCAAGAAGACCAATTTTCTTTGCGTTTTTAAGTAAATATTTTTCTTGCTCTAACGGCTCATCGCCAACTTGTTCTGGCATCATCATCATTAGCTCTTCTTGAAGTCCCATCGCTTTTTCAAGAAGTGGTAGTTCGCCCTTCATCGCTTTTTTCAAGAATGTTCCTGGGACGATTAAACGGTTAATTTCATTCGTTCCTTCAAAAATCCGGTTAATACGGGAGTCACGGTACATACGCTCGACTTCATATTCCTGCATAAAGCCATAGCCACCGTGAATTTGTACTGCTTCATCAACTGCAAAGTCAAGAAGCTCAGTTGCCATATATTTATTCATCGAGCATTCAATCGCATATTCAGCAATACTTTTTGCTACTTCAGAGCCGTCGTTTAATTGTTCCTTCGTTAATCCACCAAGACGGTGTTCGAATAAACCGACTGTACGGTAAACCGCACTTTCATTCGCATACGTATCAGCTGCAACACTTGCTAATTTTTCTTGAATTAAACGGAAGCTTGAAATCGGTGTGTTAAACTGTTTGCGCTCATTCGCATATTTTGTTGCAACTTCAATGGCGCGTTTTGCTCCACCGACACCACCGATCGCTAACTTATAACGGCCGACGTTTAATATATTAAAAGCAATAATGTGTCCGCGGCCGATTTCACCTAAAACATTTTCAACGGGTACTTCTGCATCCTCTAACACTAGCGTACGAGTTGAAGAAGCTTTAATTCCCATTTTCTTTTCTTCAGGCCCAGTTGATACACCAGGGAATTCCCGCTCAACGATAAACGCTGTAAATTTCTCACCGTCGATTTTTGCGTACACGATAAACACATCCGCAAAAGCCGAGTTTGTAATCCACTGTTTCTCACCGTTTAAAATGTAGTGAGTCCCAGCTTCATTTAATTTAGCCGTCGCTTTAGCACCTAATGCGTCAGAACCGGAACCAGGCTCTGTTAACGCATAAGCTGCTAATTTTTCTCCTGTTGCTAAGGCAGGTAAATATTTTTCCTTCTGCTCTTTATTGCCGAAGAAAACGATCGGTAACGACCCAATTCCGACATGGGCACCGTGGGAAATGGAGAAGCCACCAGCTAAAGACATTTTTTCTGTAATTAATGATGAAGTAATTTTATCTAGCTCTAACCCACCGTATTCCTCAGGTACATCTGCACCAAGAAGCCCTAATTCACCTGCTTTTTTAAGGAGTTTAACAGATATATCAAAATTATGATTTTCTAATTCATCAATGACTGGCCACACTTCATTTTTCACATATTCTTCCGTCGTTTTTGCAATCATATGGTGTTCTTCGGTAAAATCTTCGGGTGTTAAAATATCCTCAGCTTCAACATCTTCAACTAAAAAGCCGCCACCTTTAAACACTTTTTCGCTCGTTTCACTCATTTAAAACATCCTCCCTTTAAAAGATTATAGTAATTCAAATACGCCAGCAGCACCCATTCCGCCACCGATACACATCGTTACCACGCCATATTTCACATCCCGACGCTTCATCTCATGAATTAGTGATAACGTTAATTTTGTCCCTGTACAACCGAGGGGATGCCCTAAAGCGATCGCTCCACCGTTAACGTTAACGATTTCTTCATTTAACCCTAATTCACGAATCACTTGAATCGACTGAGACGCGAAAGCCTCATTTAATTCAAAAAGTCCAATATCATCAAGCTCAAGACCTGCCATTTTAACTGCTTTCGGAATCGCTTTGACAGGGCCAACTCCCATAATTTCAGGTTCAACACCAGCGACAGCGTAAGATAAAAATTTCGCCATCGGTTTTAAACCTTCTTTTTCCGCTTTTTCGCGGTCCATTACAAGAACGGATGCTGCACCATCACTCATTTGTGAGGCATTCCCTGCAGTAACGGAGCCTGTGACTGAAAAGGCTGGTTTTAACGTAGATAAAACTTCAACCGTCGTCCCTTCTCTCACTCCTTCGTCTTGAGAAAAAGTTACTTTCGTTTCTTCTACCTTATTGTCTGGGCCAATTTCCCGTTTAACGACCTCGACTGGAACAATTTCATCATCAAATTTTCCTTCTTTAATTGCATTTGCAGCACGTTCATGACTTCTTACCGCAAACGCATCTTGATCTTCACGGGAAATGCCAAATCGGTTCGCAACTTCTTCCGCGGTATGCCCCATCGACATGTAATAGCCTGGTGCGTTTTTAACGAGTTCTAAATTCGGCTTTATGACATGGCCTCCCATTGGAATGAGGCTCATCGATTCAGCTCCACCAGCAATGATTGCTTCACTATGACCTAACATGATTCGCTCTGCTGCATAGGCAATACTTTGTAATCCTGATGAGCAATAACGATTGACCGTAATACCTGGAACATCGTTTGGTAAACCTGCCAAACCAGCAATATTACGAGCCATATTCATTCCTTGTTCCGCTTCAGGCATCGCACAGCCGATAATGACATCATCAATCGGACCATCGTAATCATTCGCCCGCTTCAACGTCTCTTTAATCGTTAAAGCAGCTAAATCATCGGGACGCGTATTCGCTAACGTCCCTTTATTCGCTCTTCCAACAGGCGTCCTAGCACCTGATACAATGACTGCTTCTCTCATCCTTTTCTCCCCCTATTCGTATTGGAGTAAAAACTAATTTCTTAACGGTTTACCTTTTAACAGCATGTGCTGCATCCGCTGTTGTGTTAACGGTTCACCGATTAAACTAATAAATGCTTCCCGCTCTAAATCGAGTAAATATTGTTCATCGACAATCGTTCCCTCTTTAACGAGACCGCCTGCTAAAACGTATGCTAATTTATCAGCAATCTTCACGTCATGGTCTGAAGCATAGCCACTTAATTGAAGCTGTTTAGCGCCGAGTAACATCGTTGCATATCCCGCTTCTCCAACGACAGGCACTTTTTCTCTTTGACGTGGTTTGAAGCCACTGTCAAATAAGCTAATCACTTTTTGCTTCGCATCGTAAATTAAATGGTCTTGGTTCGCACTTATCGCATCGTGATCATTTAAATAACCATTTTCATAAGCTTCAGCAGCTGATGTCGATACTTTAGCCATCGCTACTTTTTCAAAGACGTCATTAGCAATTTTTTGTAAATCGATATCGACACCTTCTGGTAAGCCACGCAATTGTTTTAAATACAATTCCTTCGTACCGCCACCACCAGGGATTAAACCGACACCAAACTCAACTAATCCCATATACGTTTCTGGTGAAGCTTGAATACTATGAGCTGGGAGGGATACTTCTGCTCCCCCACCAAGGGTCATCCCAAATGGTGCTGCAACGACTGGTCTTTCACTATATTTAATGTTCATCATCGTATCTTGGAATTGCTTAACGATCATTTCTAATTCCATAAAGTTATAGTCTTGTGCTTCCATCAGCATTAATGCAAGGTTTGCCCCGACACAATAATTTTTTCCTTGGTTCCCGATGACAAGCCCTTTGTAATCTTTTTTAACAATGTCTAACGATTGGTTAATCATTTGAATAATATCTAGGCCAATCGCATTATTTTGGGAATGAAATTCGAGCAGTGCAACGTCATCCCCTAAATCAATGAGACTTGCCCCACTATTTTTCTTAATAACTCCATTGACATCTTTATGAAACTTCAAATTAATTTCTTTCGGGTTAAACTTTTTCTCGACATAATCGCTAACGTTTGGATCGTAGTAATACACTTTTCCAGCTTCTGTTTTATAAAAGGATTCAAAGCCTTTTTCAAGCATCTCTTCAACCCAAGTAGGTATACTTTGTCCTTCTTCCTTCATTCTTTCAATGGAGGATGTAAGACCAATCGCATCCCACATTTCAAATGGACCGAGCTCCCAGCCGAAGCCCCATTTCATCGCGTCATCGATCGCTGTTATGTCATCTGCAATATCTCCTAATAATTCAGCAGAGTAGACGAGGGTTGGTTTTGATATGCTCCAAACGAGGTCACTTGCACGATCCCCTTTTGCATTGAGAAGTGCACGAACTTTTCGCTTTGCCCCTTTTTCTTGCCTTGCCATTCCAGATGCTTTCGTTTGCAGCTTTTTACGTTCTTCATACTCAAACGTATCTGGATTTAATTCTAAAATGACGCTGCCATCTTTACCTTTTTTCTTTAAGTAAAAGCCTTGCCCTGACTTTTGCCCGAGCCAGCCTTTTTCATTCATTTTGAGCATGAATTCAGGAACGTCAAATACGTTTTTCTCGTCCCCATCAACTTGCTCATAAACGTTATTAGCAACGTGGATAAATGTATCGAGTCCAACGACATCTAACGTTCTAAAGGTCGCGCTTTTCGGTCGACCAATAAGCGGACCCGTGACAGAATCGACTTCTCCGATTGTATAACCGCCTTTCAACATCTCTTGAACAGTAACTAAAAGGCCATAAGTTCCAATTCGGTTCGCGATAAAGTTCGGTGTATCTTTAGCGACGACGACCCCTTTACCTAAGACATCCTCACTAAAGTTTTTCATAAACTCAATTATTTCTGGATCCGTCTGTTTATTCGGGATAATTTCTAATAGTTTTAAATAACGTGGTGGATTAAAAAAGTGAGTTCCTAAAAAATGTTTCTTAAAATCATCGGAACGCCCTTCAATCATCGCTTCAATTGAAATACCTGATGTGTTCGATGAAATAATCGTTCCTTCTTTACGGTGTTTTTCCACTTGCTCAAACACTTGCTTTTTAACATCTAAGCGTTCCACGACGACTTCGATAATCCAATCAACTTCCGCGAGTTTCTCCATATCATCTTCAAAGTTACCAACTGAAATTAAATTTAAGCTATTCTTCGATGTAATTGGAGAAGGCTTTTGCTTTTTCAATTTTTCTTTACTCATACTTGCAATACGGTTTCGAACGACTGCATCATTTAATGTTAGACCTTGTGCCTTTTCCTTATCCGTTAATTCCCTCGGTACGATATCTAACATTAATGTAGGGATGCCTACGTTTGCCAAGTGGGCAGCAATTCCAGAACCCATAACACCTGATCCTAATACAGCTGCGCGCTTGATTTGACGGTTCATTTTTGTTCCCCCTATTCTTTGAATGAACGCTCATTCATTTTATTGCAAAAAATGATTGGATAGATTAACTATCCAATATTTTAGTACTTATCTTCTACTATAAAATATATTCTGATATTTCGCAAACATTATTTATTAAAAATATTGAATTCCTATATGAAATAGATTCATTTCAAAATGATGAGAGTTCATTTATTTTCTAAAAATCCCTTTTAGTACGAAGCCGACATTCGCGGGTCGTTCAGCTAAGCGACGCATGAAATAACCGTACCAATCACGACCGTACGGAACATAAACTCTTGTCGTATACCCTTCTTCTACGAGCTTCTTCTGGGCATCGTTTCTAATTCCATACAACATTTGAAATTCAAATAGGTCTTTCGGTATATTATTTTCTTCAGCAAATTTTTTTGTGAAATCTATAATCGCGTCATCATGACTAGCAATTGCCGTATAATTACCATTTAATAAGTGCATTTTAATTATTTTTTTATAATTTTCATCGACGTCTTTTTTATCAGGATAAGCGACATCTGGGGATTCTTTATATGCCCCCTTAACTAATCGTAAATTCGGCTTATAGCGATTTAAATAGTCAATATCATCAGCAGTCCGGTATAAATAAGCTTGAAGAACTGTCCCGAGCTGATCGTATTCCTTTTTCAACTCTTCAAAAATATCAAGCGTCTTCTGCAATCTAACATAGTCTTCCATATCAATCGTGACGAAGATTTCATACTTTTTCGCTGCATCTAAAATTTTTCTCATGTTTTCCATGACGAGCTCATAAGAAATATCAAGTCCCATTGAAGTCATTTTAACGGAAACTTGTGTATCTAATTTTTCTTTCCCGATGACTTCAATCGCCTTAACCATTTCATCGGTCCGTTTGATTGCGATTTTTGCATCATCAACAAATTCACCTAAATAATCTAACGTCACAGTTAAACCTTTTTCATTTAATTCCTTTATAATCGGTGCTGCCTTTTCAATCGTTTCACCTGCGACGAATCGGGATGCCCCGAAGCGAAGACCGTATTTTTGGGCAAGACGCGTAAGAAATTTGTTGTTAGACAAAAAGAGGAAAAACTTGCGCATTATTTTTTCCATAGCCAATCCTCCATAAGTATGATGAATTATGTAACCGTTTTCCATTTTATCATTTAATCATAAAAAAATATATCCTATTAACATATTTTGTCGATTGAACGGATTATTTTGTTGTATAAATCGGAATCATTACTATTTACAAATCGGAATCGTTACGATATACTTTAAAAGTCGAATTTTTATTAAAAGGAGCTCACTATGAAATCTTTCAAACTATTATCATTTTCTTTTATACTATTATTTTTATTTGCTTGTAACCAAGGTTTAGTACCGGATGAAACCGAAAATAAAATAATTACATCGTTATATCCCCTTGAATATATAGTAGAAGAATTAGCTGGTGATTTAGTTGAAGTAGAAACGATTATTCCACCTGGAGCAGATGCTCATTCGTATGAACCATCGACTCGAAAAATGATTGAGTACGCTTCGAGTGATGCCTTTTTCTTTATTGGTGAGATGATGGAAGTTTTTTCAGAAACGATGGCAGATACGCTTTCTTCAGAAGGGGTTCAAACATTAAAGCTAGCAGAATATGAATCTATTTTCTTACATCTCGATGAAGAGGATCATCATGGGCATGATGATCACGACCATGATCATGGCGATTATGACCCTCACTTTTGGCTTAGCCCATTAAAAATGATTGAAGTCGGTGAAATAATTCGTGATGAATTAATAACACTTTATCCAGATGATGAAGAAACGATAACAACTAACTGGGCAACTTTTGAGAAGGAAATGTTAGACTTAGACGAAGCTTTTTTGAATGCATTCGTTGATCAGGAGCCATTGCAAATACTAGTTTCCCATAAAGCTTTTAGTTATTTAGAGGAACGTTATCCAATTGTACAGCATTCAATTCGCGGTCTCTCATCCTCACAGGAGCCGTCACAAAAAGAATTACAGTCTATTCTCGAATGGATTGAAACAGAAAATATTCAATATATATTTTTAGAAAAAAACCGTTCTGATAGACTCGTTTCAACGATTGCTGAGGATTTAAATTTAGAGATTAACTATTTAAATGAGCTTTCCATTAGAACGGAAGACCAAGTTGAACAAGGGTTAAACTACGTTGATTTGATGATGGAAAATTTAAATACGTTAATAGAGGTCAAATAGAAAGAAGGTAAATTTGATGGCAAATCCGATCGTCCATGTTAAAGATGTTTCATTTCGTTATGAAGAGATGAAGGTTTTAGAAAACATTTCTTTTTCTGTTAATAAAGGATCCTTTGTCGGGTTAGTCGGTCCGAATGGTTCGGGGAAAACGACGTTAATAAAGTTGCTTTTAGGAATTGAAAAATTACAAAAAGGGTCGATTGAGCTATTCGGTCAGCCGATTCAAAAGTTTAAAAATAGTGGCGAAATCAGTTTCGTCTCGCAAAAATCAAACTCTTTTAATCGAGGATTTCCAGCGACGGTAAAAGAAGTCGTCTCAATGGGAATTATTAAAGGAGGAAAATCTTTACTTCGTGATAAGAAGCAGGAATTAGAAAAAGTTCAACAAGCATTAGAGGAAGTCGGTATGCTCGAGTATATTAACCGAAACATCGGGGAATTATCGGGCGGACAACAGCAACGGGTCTTCATCGCCCGCGCCATCGTTAATGAACCCGAGCTGTTAATTTTAGATGAGCCAACTGTCGGAATTGATACAGAAAATGTACAACAATTTTATCAATTATTACTCAGATTAAATAAAGAATTAAGTATGACACTCATCCTCGTTTCCCATGATACAGCGGCCATTACGACTCATGTGAACGATTTACTCTGTTTAAACAAAACGATTTTTTATCACGGCAACCCGGCTGAATATGAAAACATGTCAGACGAAGAACGATCAAAACTGTATGGACATCATGTGCATACGATTATACATGACCATTAGTGATGATTGCGTGATGACTGATATGTGAGGTGCGGACGATATATGGAATGCGGCGGACGATATTTCTGCGCGATTGCCGATAAACTGGT
>CALKAL010000137.1 GCA_937983065.1 uncultured Bacillaceae bacterium
CCTTATGGACAAACCTCCATAAGGTTATTTTTTTGGTGACACCTAATCTCGATAAATGGAAAATAGCGAGTTGGATGCGAGGATTTTGGGATTAGTGCAGGGGGTTTTCAATTTGGATGCAGAGATTTTTCGAGACTCATGCAGGGAATTTGGCACTCGATACAGGAATTTCCGAGACTCATGCGGGAAATTTTGCGATCGATTCAGGAAAACCGACCGCCACACCTCCCTCCTCACTGCCAAAAAATAAAAAAAAGACACCTATCCATCAAGAATGGTGCCTTTCATTCAAAACAAACCAACTATACTAACTTCTCTATCCGCCTTTTCACATAAATGGACTCAAAGAATAAAGTGAAAACAACAGCTAGCCCACCAAAAATTAATGCATCATAAATTGATGTTGCTATAACAAACATGACAAATAAAATGAACACTTTCACAATCATTAAAATAAATATAAGTTGATGTACCGCTTTTTTTCGCAAATCCTTCGATACGGGATATAGCTCAAGCCAATCGAGGGATTTGTGGTGATTGTAAATCGTAATAAATTGAAATCCAGATGCGAACAATAATAAAATCGCAAAAATAATTTTCCACCAAATGCTCGGGATCCAAAAGATGAAAAAGATAGCGATTAACAAAAGACGTAAATAGATTCCAAAATAATCGCGACTACGGATAAACGTAATCGTATATAAGTAGCGAAACGTATTTGTCTGTTTAACAGGCATCTTTCCAGTCATTAAGTGAACGAGTGCGTGCCGTTTTTTCGGTTTTCTTTTTAAGTTCGGAACATCCGTAGACAAGTTTGCTAAACGATAGAAAAACTGTAGCTTCTGTTCTTCTTTCTCAATAAGTACATCCCAAGGTAAACTATATTTTTTATAAATATTAAAGTAATTTAAAAAAATAACCCCAATTAATATCGCACTTGCTGCAAAGACGTAAAAAAATGCTTGATTCAGTAAGAAAAAAACGAGTAAAACGTTAATAATTAATCGAACAGCCCCATCGAAATAATGCAGCCTTGTATCCCGCGCTTTTTCTAAAAACCACGTTGCACATAAATTTCCGAATTTAACGATTAATAAAACGATGAGCACACTAAGTAAATAAATCGAATCAACATCCGAATATATTTTTAAATAAAGGGGCATAAAGACAAATAGAAAAATAGCTAACCAATACCCTTGCATTACTAAGCTATACATCATACTTTTTTTAATATACGGTCTCAACTTACTTTCAACTGGAATTAGAAATACTGTATCAGCTTCTTTAAAAAATGTTCGAACAGAGCTATAAGTGAGTAATAGCCCTAAAATGATTGCCATTAACCACGCAACTGGAAAGGAATCTGGCACCGTTTCTAACCACTGTTGATAAAAATAAGCACCTGCTGCGACGAAAAATATTAACGCAAAAGCAAGATGATCATTAAACATTAGCCTTAAATAACGACTCAACATTTTGATATGATGATTAAACCGCTCATTCCACAATTGACTCGTATTCATTTATGCATCATCCTTCGTTAACTGGACGTATATATCATCAAGATTTGCTCCAGGCATTTGAAATTCCTTTTGTAAATCAGCTAACGTCCCTTTCGCTTTAATTTTTCCTTGATGTAAAATGACGAAACGATCGCAATATCGTTCAGCGGTTGCTAAAATATGTGTCGACATGAGCACGCCTGCCCCTTGCTCTTTCATCTCATTCATCATATCTAAATAAGACTGAATTCCGAGGGGATCCAGCCCAACAAACGGCTCGTCCACAATATATAATGAAGGTTTGACTAAAAATGAGCACATAATCATCACTTTTTGACGCATCCCTTTTGAAAAATGGACGGGAAACCACTTTTTCTTTCCTTCTAATCGAAATTCCTTCAATAAATGATCCATTCGCTTTTCAAAGGTTTCATCATCTAAACCATAGGCCATTGCTGTTAATTTTAAATGCTCCTCTAATGTTAACTCCTCATATAACATCGGCATTTCTGGAATATAGGCAAATTGCTTTCGATAATGATCAATTTGGTCAACAATCGTTTTTCCGTTAATTTTTATTTGACCTTTCTTTGGATTCATCAGCCCGATAATATGCTTGATCGTCGTACTCTTCCCTGCCCCATTAAGTCCAATTAACCCAACGACTTCACCTTCTTTGACATCGAAAGTAATGCCGTGCAAAACATCTTGCCTCGTATATCCCCCGACTAATTGTTCAACTTGTAATAATGGCTCCATCAAATCCCTCTTTTCTTCAACGATTTTTTCTAAGGCATTTATTAAATTTAACTAAACACGTATTTTTCTTTATCATACCAAAAATTTAAGCTCTTTAAATAGATATGACGGTTTATTCTGTTATTCGACAGGCAATTAAGATAAAATAACGGTAATGATGATTGTTATAGGAGGATTAAAAAATGTCGGATTGTATTTTTTGTAAAATTATTGACGGAGAAATCCCTTCAGCAAAAGTTTATGAGGATGACGATGTTTATGCGTTTTTAGACATCAGTCAAGTAACAGAAGGACACACGCTCGTTATTCCGAAAAAACATTGTCAGGATCTATTCGAACTTGATGAAGAAACAGCCGGTAATCTTTTCAAAGCTGTCCCGAAAGTAGCCAATGCGATCAAATCAGCCTTTAATCCACAAGGGATGAACTTACTTAATAATAACGGCTCTTTCGCTAGTCAAAGTGTGTTCCATATTCATTTGCATTTAATTCCACGATACGATGACACTGACGGTTTTAAATTAACCCATTGGCAAACTAAAGATGGACAATACACACCAGAGGAGCTGCAAAATATCGCAGAGAAAATAGCGAAGGAAATATAATTAAAAAAGCGAGCCTACTTTAGCAGGTTCGCTTTTTACAATTCATAATCAATCACTTCTAGACTGTTATAATCAAAAATGATGTAGCCGCCATTGACTAAATGATACGTAATCGTTTGATCAAAAGCCATACTCACTTCAGCTACCTGGTCATCGAAAAATTGACTCGCATTACTAATTCCTTGATTCGTTAAAAACTGATGAATATGTATATCAGGAACGACATCCATTGCATTTGTACTCGGCTCAATAACGTTAAAAACCGCGACGGCTTCTACTTCCTCTTCCATTTCTTCAGCAGTTATATAGAGGGTTAAAAAAAGACTCACCATTAAACCTAATAAAATCGTAGCACTTAAAATATTTTCATAGTTCTTCACGTCATATGCTCCCCTTCCGTCCGCGTCATTATTGATATATGTGATTGTCCCCAAAAATATGATAAAAAACGCCTTAATATTTCGATTAAGACTAAACATTGTGAATAAAAACGGTTATAATAACATTAAGTGAAAGGGGTTGATTATAATAGCTAGCGGAAAATCATTACTCTTAGGTGCATTGTTCGGAACCATTGTCGGGGCTTCGGTTACACTTTTAACAACACCGACATCTGGTGAAGAATTACGTAATAAAATTAAAGAACAAAGTGAACGGTTACGTGATCTAATGCAAGAAATTCGAGAAAACGGTTTAGACTTAAAAAATCAACTTTCAAGAACATCGAAAGAAGGGATTGCCTTACTTAAAGACTTATCCCAAGACATAAAATTATCTGTTGAAAGTTGGAAAGAAACAATTGGTCCACATCAAGATAACATTCAAGAGCATTTAAAACAGATCGAGGAAAGCTTAAAAGAATTGGAAGATAAAATGAAAGCAAGTAAACAAGAAGTATAAAGTGAATATGACGTATATCTCATAGTGCCCCAGTTAATTCGAATCCATTCGAGACTGGGGTTCATTATATTATAATATTATTTTATGTCGAAAATTAAATATATATAATCTAAATCCCAATCATATTAAAAAATCATATTCCTCTAATTGATAATGCATGCCTCCACTATCAATTAATTTTATTTAATTTTTCAATTATTAACACTTTGATGAAATAATATGGTAAAATATTTAAAAATCGTATTATTTAGAGGAGTCGATTTTGTGAAAAAGGTTGAAGAGTTTTCCATACAAGAGGCGATCTTATACTCACACAAAATGACACAATTGTCAAAAGCCATTTGGAAGTCCATCGAAAAAGATTGGCAAGAATGGGTTAAGCCATACCATTTAAACTTAAATGAACACCATATTTTATGGATTGTCTACCATTTAAATGGCGCGTCGATTTCAGAGATTGCTAAATTTGGTGTGATGCACGTCTCAACAGCATTTAATTTCTCTAAAAAGCTCGAACAGCGAGAATTATTAACGTTTTCAAAACGGGAAGATGATAAACGAAATACGTATATTCAACTGACAGATAAAGGGGTTGAATTATTTGAAGAGACGATGAAATCTTTTGATGTCACGCCTGATAAAAATAGTCTGATTGATGCATCCATGCCTTTACGTCAAATTTACGGACGATTTCCGGAATTTCAGGATCTCGAATCGATCGTTAAAGAACTACTCGGTGAAGAATATTTAAATATATTAGACCGTACTCTTGAAAATATACGTAACAATCCAGTAAGGCAAGAAAATGAAACTATAAAATAGGAATGTTTTAAGTTTTTATTCATAGTTTAATATTAATTTATCGCAACCTAGTCATATTTCATTCATATTTCAAGAAAAAAGTATTTTTCTCTTTAAAAAGTAGACTCATATATGTTAAATTATATAAAGCGCCAATTTATTGTAGAGTTGAATGATAAAACTCTCATTACGTTCAGGAGGCGATTTTTTGTTATTCTTTTACATTCCTTTTGCTATATTCATTTTATATGCCTTTAATTCGTTAGCTTTTCAGTTTTGTGAACGTTCGGAGCTTTCCCAAGAGCGTCAAGTGAAAGTTTTTCGAATGATTAATATATCGATGATTATTTTATTAATTTCTTCGTATTATGAAGTAAATTACTTATATTAATGAAAGCTTTCACAATTGTTGTGGGAGCTTTTTTTAAAAAAGAGGTGCCCAAATTTTGAGCACCTCTCTTTTCATCAATCGATTAGAACCAAGCAGCTCCGACAATAATTAAGAGGATGAAAAGTACTACGATTAGCGCAAATCCGCCACCATAGCCGTATCCGCCAGAATAACCCATTCATGTTCACCTCCTTGCCTGAACTACAAATATTTTATGTTGATGGAATGTATTTCGTTTAGGCCTTTTTCAAAAATTGTCTAATGTAATTCATAAAGAAATATGTTATATTAATTTCATTAGGTCAATTCATAAATGGGAGTGTAGATTAAGTGAGAAAATTAATGTTAATCCTTGGACTAGCTATCGCAATGATACTTAGTGCATGTAATAATGATACCGAAACAGACGGTGAAGTTATTGTAGAAACGGCTTTTGGAGAAATTACGAAAGATGAATTTTATGAAGAATTGAAAGCTCGTTACGGGCGTGAAGTACTAGACGAAATGATTACTCGTCAAGTGTTAGAAAGTGAGCTTGATGTTGATTCAGATAGTGTTATGGAAGAACTAGATGAGGAATTAGCTGAAATGGAAGAACAAGTTGGACCTCAATTTTTAACGCTTGTTCAACAACAAGGCTTCAAAACTGTAGAGGATTACCGTAGAACCTTATATTTAAGTAAATTAGAATACGATATGGCTACGGCTGATATTACAGTAACCGATGAAGATATTGAGGAACATTATAATCGACTTCAAGAAGAAATCCATGCACGTCACATTTTAGTAGATGAGTTAGAAACAGCTGAAGAGGTGTTAGAGAAATATAATAACGGTGAAGATTTCGAAGGGCTAGCTGAACAATACGGTACAGATGGAACGGCTAGTAGTGGTGGTAGTTTAGGCTACTTCTCAGCGGGCCATATGATTAAACCGTTTGAAGATGCTGCTTATGCCCTTGAAATTGGTGAGATTAGTGAACCAGTAGAAACAGAGTTCGGTTGGCACGTCATTTATTTAGAAGATCGCCGCCCAGCTGAAAATGATGTTGGTGAGTTAGATGAAGTTAGAGATTATTTACGCGATCAGTTAATTGCTAATCAAATTGATCATGAAAAAGCGCAAAGTGATGTTCAATCAATGTTAGATGGAGCTGACATTGATGTAAAGATTGAAGAGTTTAATGATCTATATAATTAAAGAATGAGTCAACCCCCTACCAGGTAATTAGTGGTGGGGGTTGTTTAATTTTATATAAAATTTTTAGTAATTGTTTGATGATAGTAAATTCCTCTTAATTTAACCTTTCATTCTAACTAAAATTTCCAGACTTATTGAAATTATGGGACTTTATCGTTAATATTATTTTAGAAACAATTCAATTTTGAAACTCAAACTTCTCTCCATGAAAGTCATCGGCCTTATGTGCAAACTATTTAACACAATGCTGTGACAACCTGGATTGCATTCAGTTTCTCAATAGGAAGTATACTTCTTGTTTCAATCATCATTGTTTCTATTAACATTTATAGATATATTAATAAATCAGCATAATCGATATTATATTTATAACGAAATAGCGTTAGTGAATTTTGAATTACTTCACTAACGCTATTTTAATTATATACGTTTAATTGACCATAAAAATATATTTATTCATTTATTTTTTAGCATCAACATTTCAAGAATCGTTGTTTTCATTCCTTTTTTTGTTCTTTTAATACATGTTTAAATTCATTTTTTAACGCCTCAATTTGGGCTAAATATTTTTCTTTTTCTGATTGGTCCACCTCTAAATTACCATATCTAACGTGACGATATAAATAGACGGCTTCTCCTTTTACAAAATGGCTCATATTATAACGTTCTAACCATTCTTCAATCGATTCAAAGGGCCATCTTCCCACATTATTTTTCTTAGTCCATGACTCTAATTGATAAAAAGCTTTTCTAACTTCATCCTTTGGTGGTTTCGTTTTCTTTCTTTTCATCCCTAAATGTCTATCTTTAACTAACGATGTCGTGACTGTTTCATAACGCACATTTGGTGTATCAGACATTTCTTTTTTAATAGTGAAACGTTTTTTAAAAAAGAAAAATAACAAGAGTAAAACTAAAAGACCAATGACTATAAGCGCTATTTGCAAATGTTCATCTGTAATCGTAGGATCGTACTCATCAATCTCCCTTTCTTCTAAAATAACATTTTCAATATGTCCTTCAGCTGGTTCAATATTATCCGTCATCCTTTCAATCAATAAGAAAAACCATGCAAACGAATAAGTAATTCCGTAACTGACCCACGATAAAACCGTTGAAAAAAGGTTACGAACGAATGGAAAAAGGAAATATAAAAGAGTCGTTAATGAAAAAATTGATAATAAAACCGTTGCAGATGTAAGCCATTTTTTAAACAATTGTCCCTTTTCCTGTACGTATGCATGATAAGAAATCCATTTGCCTACAAATAAAACGATAAATTGTAGCATAAATAAATAGAAAACGTCATGTCGTTCGGATGCTTCACTTAAATAACCGACGACATAAGCTAAAATAACGAGAGCTAATGTGAGGCCAATAACGACATGTTCATTTTCTAAATCTGGCTCTATTTCATGTTTAGCTAGCCTCCAAACGATGACACAACTTATGATAATAGATACAAAAATATCATAATTTAAATAATAGGCAATCCCTAAAATAATGGGAACTAAAGCTATGCTATGAAATCCAGTGAACTGTTCCTTCAAACCATGCTTAAGCAATAAAAACAAACTAATTGAAATAAAAATAATGAAAACGTAAACAAATAAATTTGGTCTTTCTTGTTGGTGCAAAAAACCGTTGTAAATGAATATTAATAAAGCAATCATTTCAATAGAAAACTGCTGCCACTTAGTAATTCTTTCAGCTGCTATATCCATACGATTTCCCCCCCTCAATCATCGATAGAGGCTGAATATGTGCTCTCTCTCCATGATTAACCGTATAAATATAGTGACCGTAAGCTTGCCATTTCTTAAATATTAACTGTTCGTCTTCAGTTAGTTCTCCCATATGAATTATGTATAACGGCTTCTGCCTTCGATCGATGTAGCTTAACATCCGTTGATACGATGTCGTCATTCCATGTCTTTCAAATCGAGCTAATGTTTCTAATGCATGGATGTAATGGCTTTTTCCGCTTCCTAATGGCAAATGATAAAACGGAATCGCATTTCTAGCTGGTATGTTTATATATATTTCAAAAGGAATGTTTAACTCCGTCGCATATTTTGAAATATAGGCAGCATATTTTAAATAATCCTCGATATTTTCGGAATCTCTTTTGTACTCTGCTTTCGCGTTCATGATGACTAACCACGACAGTTCACTCACTTGTTCAACGATTTTAGTTTGTAGCTTTCCTTCTCGAGCACTTGCTTTCCAATGAATCCGATTAAAAGGATCACCTTGCTCGTAATCCCGTGTTCCAATCGGTAATATAGGTTGCTCAAATATGGAATGTTTCGTCTCATGCTCCCCTTTTTTATTTGGCTTCATAATGTCTAGGTAATCAACCTGTTTTAATGATGGATATATAATGATTTCTGTTTTATAAAGTGGATTATACCTTAACGTAATTTGTCCGAAACCAAAAATATTCGGAAATTCCATTTTGATTGTTCGAATTCGGGCAACTCCACGATGCATCGCTTTAAAAGGTAATGTGATGCGCTTCTCTTCAAAGCTTAATAGACGAAGGGGAATCTCAACTGTTCCTGTGCCAGTATAATCGGTATGCCCCGTTTTATTAATATCAATTGTCCGGTCATAAACAACGATAAGCTTTCCGCCAAGAATCGGTAATAATCCTTTTTGGGCTACCGATATCTTAATTTCGCCTTCATCTCCAGGATAACATCTAATTTTTTTTGATTCATTTTTAATATCAATATGCTGGTCAACGAATTTAACGTAAACGCTCGCTGCACCATTTAAAATAAGCAGAAATATCCCAATATAAACGAGAAAAGATAAGCTATCTAATAAACCGAATAAGCTAATAAAGAGAATAAACATACCAGGTACAGCAATATTAATGAAAAATGATTGTGAGCGATATTCTTTAGTAAAGACCATCCTACTATTCTCCTATTTCAACGGG
Organism: uncultured Bacillaceae bacterium; assembly: GCA_937983065.1. Taxonomy (GTDB): domain Bacteria; phylum Bacillota; class Bacilli; order Bacillales; family Alkalibacillaceae; genus CALKAL01. Next base: position 9,106 of record CALKAL010000137.1, read on the forward strand.
TACTTGAAGGGATTCTAATATTTCCTCCAACACTTGAATTTGATCTTTTTTCGTTGCTGCTTCAAGACTTAAAATAACACGGTGAGCTAAAACGTAAGGAGCTACTTTTTTAACATCTTCTGGAATGACATATTTTCGGTTATTAATTAACGCTTCAGCTTGTGATGCTCTCATTAATGCTAACGTACCTCGAGGACTAATCCCGATTTCAATGTCTTTATGATCACGGGTCATATAAATTAGTGACAATAAATACGTTTCAACTGCCTCAGACAGATGGACGGATTGAACTTCTTCTTGAATACGTAATAAATCCTCTCGTTTAATTAATGATGTTAATGAATGAATCGGTTCGTTCGATTTATGGATTTGCATCATTTTTCGTTCTTCTTCAAAGGACGGATAACCAATATTAATTTTCATAAAAAATCGATCGAGCTGTGCTTCGGGTAACTCGAATGTTCCTTGTTGGGATTCAATCGGATTTTGTGTTGCAATGACGATAAACGGCTGCTCAATTGAAATCGTCTCTCCGTCAATTGTCACTTGCTTTTCTTCCATTACTTCTAATAAGCTAGATTGGGTGCGCGGTGTCGCACGGTTAATTTCATCTGCTAATAAGACATTTGTCACAACTGGACCGACTTTAAGTTCAAATTGCTGGAGTTTCGGGTTGAAAAACTGAATCCCTGTCACATCAGAAGGCAATATATCTGGTGTAAATTGAATTCTTTTAAAATCACCGTCTATCGATTTTGCGATACTTTTAGCTAGCATCGTTTTCCCGGTTCCAGGCACACTTTCTAATAATACATGCCCTTGGTTAACTAGTGCATTTAATATTAATTTTACGACATCTTCCTTACCTAAGATCACTTCACTAATTTGCTTTTGTAGTTGTTCATTTAATTGTTGTAACTCCATATTATCCTCCTATGATTCCAAGTTTGGTTTATATAATGAACGATTATCTAATGAAAATATTCGTTCCGTGAAATCCCCGTTCTTCGTCTTAGATAAAACCCGGTTCATTGTATTAATTTTTGCATCTAATAAATCGATTAAATGTAATACTTCCGCCTCACGAATGAGTGGTGGCTTTGGTGAACCCCATTCCGATTTTCCATGATGGCTTAAAACCATATGCTGTAGCATCAACACTTCTTCCCCTTCAATATTTAACTCTTTTGCAGCTAAGTCAATTTCAGTGACCATCATCGTAATATGCCCGAGCAATTGTCCTTCAAGGGTATACTTCGGATTGATCGGGCTTGATAATTCTTTAACTTTACCAATATCATGCAAAATAATTCCCGCGTACAATAAATCTTTATTTAACTCAGGGTAAAGCTCAGTTAATTCTTTCGCTATTTTTAACATTGAAACGATATGGTGGGCCAATCCTGATGTGTAAGCATGATGGTTTTTCGTTGCGGCAGGATAAGTGAATAGCTCCTCGTCATATTTTTTAATTATGAAGCGAACGAGTCTTTGAATATTTGGATTTCTCATTTCAAATATAATTTGCGTTAAATATTCCCGTAATTGTTCCACTTCTACTGGTGCTTTTTCCATAAAATCTTCGACACGTACCCCGTCTAAACTATTAGACAAGCGCATATTACGAATGTTTAATTGTAATTTACCACGGAATTGTCTAATATCACCGAGAACGTGGACGATGCTTTCTGATTGAAAGGCTTCTTCATCTTCCTTCGTTACATCCCATAATTTCGCTTCGATATCGCCTGTTTTATCTTTAAAATAAATCGTTAAAAACGGTTTGCCGTTACTTGCAACTCCTTTTTCAACAGATTTAATGTAAAGAAATCCTTCAAATGTTTCACCAACTTCGACACTCGCAATCGTTTTATTCATATGACAGCTCCCCTTTTATTTGTAAATCTCTACCTTCTAAAATAATTTGGCATTTTTGTTATTAATCACTTTGGAAAATTAAGTTGATGATTTTTTTCTAAAAAAAGACTTGAAGAACCTTGCTATATTAAACATTTATATAGCAAGATTCCGAGCGTGATTTCATTATTTGAAGCATTAAAATATTAGAAAAGTTCTTGATAAATTAACTTTAATTGTAACATTTTAAAGTTTTTTTGCCAATGTGAAAAGCTAGGCAATGTCTTCTTGTGACAGCTCTGTACACGTTAAATAAATGATTTGCTGTTTATGAGATATCTCTTTTAAAATCTTCAACATTTTCCGCTTTCGCTTCTTGTCAAAATGGTTAAACGCATCGTCTAAAATAAATGGAATAAATAATAAATCATTTATAACAGAACTAATAGCCAATCTTAACGAAACGTATAATTGATCGGCGGTCCCTTCGGATAATTGCTTCACCGTAAACGAATCCGCATTTTCGTTTTCAACATAAATCGTCTCATCTTCTAATGAAAATCGAATTTTTTTATAAGCTCCGTCTGTTATCTCTGAAAAAAATGACGTTGCATAGCGGATAATTTCTGGTAAATAAACATTTTGATACCTTTCTTTTGTATCTAAAATAAATCCTTCAGCTACCGCATAAATTGAATAAGTCATCGCTAGCTCTTTTACTTCCTCTATAATCGCCGCTTTTTTATGAACGAACTCGGATAATGTCCCGTCCTTTTCTAATTGATTCATTTCTGCTAAACAATCGGATAATGATCGTTGCACGTTTTGATATGCTTCCTTACACTGTTTCATTTCTTCATTTATTTGGTCATATTGACGTTCAAGCTGCATCCAATCATACGATTTTTTCAACACGGCATCAGCTTGTTCACCGAAAATCGAGTAAACCATTTTATATGCTTGTTTCTTTTTATATAAAACATCGACATATTGTTCATATTGCTCTGCCCAATTTAAAAATTGCTTTTCATTTTCGACGTTCATATTTAATAATAAAGCATTTAATTCATTTTCATAAGGAACCATAGCTAATTTTATTTGTTTTCGTTGATCGGTTATTTCATTGATCCATTCCGTCTTTTTATTTATTTCTTCTTTGATCCGTTTTTCATTTTCGATACATTGATTGAAAACGTCCCAAACAGATTGGGATTCCTGACGTTCAATACTTTTAAAATGAGAAATGAACTTATTAGCAAAGTCTTTCTTTTCATTTAATGTTTGTTCCAATATCTCGCGATCACTTTCTAGCTGCGCAATTTTTTTACTTATTTGTTTTGCCTTCGTTAAGGTTTGATGAACGTTTGGCCATTGAAATAGCTCAAACGCTTTTAAAAATGGGTAATCCGCGATCACTTTCTCCACTTGTAATTGATGCCTTTTATGCCGTTCTACAATCGTTAATTTTTCACTTTGAAGCTCTTGTAGCGTTGTCTCTACTTGATCTTGCTTCATCTTTAATTGAGCCCATTCTTCTCTTTGCTCCTCATAATTTTTTATTTGCCGAGCATCATTTTCATTATAATTAACAGCATCTACTGGATTGAGTTGTTTTAATCTTTCATTTAACCGATTTAATTCAGACAGCTTTTTCTGATCACTTTTAGTAATGAGGAAAATTGAAACCACACTGATGGCTAAAATTACGATTATAGCACTGTAGTCGAGCGTCGTATTTGAGAAAAAGAAAATAAAATAGCTAATAATAATCAAAGCCGCTCCGATTAGAAATGATGGCTTTAATATGTTTAAAAGCTGTCTTTCCTTATTTAACTGTTTCAGACGCCGCTTCCACTCATCGATGACATTATCTTGGAATGGTGCAAGACTCTTTTGTTTAACATATTCATTTTCCTTTTCTTTAAGCGAATCATACTCCTCTTCGCTCAACATACTTTCGGATAAAGCTGTCATTTCATTAAGAAGATCGTTTTTCTCATCTTCTTTTAACGCCCGCTTCGCATCAATGGATTGAAGACTGTTATCCAATCGTTCCTCATCTTCAATGAGCTTTTTCCAATGGCTTTCCGTATATAAATTAATGTTTAATTGCTCAAGATCATTCTTACTTAACGGCAAGCTCGCTTCTTGCAATAATTCATCGAGCAAATAATTATCATGAGCGATTTGTTCATTGAGCTCTTCAATTTGCTTGAGTATATTTTTCGCATCGAAAGCGTCCTTTGTAAGCTCATTTAATTCTTGAATCGAATAGTCCGTCGAAGGTAACAATGATTGAATCTCACTTTGTAAGCTGTGTAATCTAGCCTCTTTTTCCTCATCATCTCTTTTAAGCTTGGACAAATGATCTTGTAGATTTTTGAACGATTCAATCACTTCATTCGAAAAATGTTTAACGTGGTCAAAATTTTTCAGCTGTCCATCATACCATTGATAGTCGACAATAGCTGATTTACCATTTAAAAGCTTTTGATAATATAATGATGTTTCGTTTAACTGTTCCTCTTGATTTAATAATTCGTTTAGTTTATTTTCATTCTCCGTTTTCTCGTTTTGCAACACGGAATATGATGCTTCCGTTTGCTCAAGCTCCTTCATTTTCTTTGCTAAATCATCGAGCTCTTTTAATTTTAAATAAATCGCCTGCTTTTTCCCTTTAAATTTAAACAGCTCATCCTTTACTTTCTTTAACTCTTTTTCAACGTTAGCTACTTTATCTGAGCCAGTCATTCCGAGGTTAAATAAAATTTTTCCGATTGAATCTGGTGTTTCATTCCGTATCGTTTGCAAGTCTCGATCTTGAAAGGAAAAAATCGATTCAAACAAAAACCGATCTAACCCTTTTAATGCTTTCTGAAGTTCTGCCTCTGTAACTTCTGCGCCGTTTTCATAAATGACTGGCTTCCCGCTGTTTCGATGTAAAAATCGTTCTACAACCCATTCATCACCGTCAATTGTTAAATAAAGACGTCCTCCTAACTGCCCGTCATGTTTAGAAATGTATGGATTCCGCTCATCTTTTTTTAACCCAAAAAGTACGTACGTAATAAACATGCGAATCGTCGTTTTTCCCGCTTCATTCGGCCCGTAATAATAATTGAAACCTGGCTTAAACGAAATCTGTTCATTTTGAAGCTTTCCGAAAGAAATAATGTGTAGCTTTTTTATTTGCATTATTCAAGCCCTCCTTGGAGAAGCTTTTTAACGACAAGTTTTTCTGCTTCACTTTTTATTTCGTCTAACTCTTCTTCACCTGGATCATCAATATATTTGCGAAATAAACGGTGATTTAATAATTCGTTAAAATAAACTGTCACATCGTCTTTTTGGTCAATTGTTCGAATCATTTCTCCAGTAAAATGAGACGACTGTTTTAATCGTTCTCTATCGTAAGTAATTTGTCTTTCAACAGTCATATTTTCAATCCATACCCAATTGGATTCATCTTCTTCATCATCATTTAGTAATTGAATCAATTCATCCCGTTTATTTTCTTCAAATAACATGTCATTGTCCTCATCTAACGACACATGTAGACGAAGCATGATTTTTGATTGCGTCTTCTTTAACTGCTCTTTATACTGCTCAAATTCATATATAACGTCATTCAACGTTTTCCCCTGGAGATACAGTTCATCTTTTTTAAATAAAATATATTGTAGAGGTTGAAAATCTAGATGCGCTCCTACTTCCGATAATTCAACGAGGTAGCACCCTTTTTCACCAGTTTCCTTCATATGGCGCCCTTGAATATTGCCAGGGTAAACAGCGTATGGCTCTTCACTAAGGATCATTCGTTTATGAATATGACCTAAAGCCCAATAATCGAATCGTTTATTTTTTAAATCGTCAATTAAAAATGGAGCGTATTGATAATGGTCGGTATCCGATTGTAAACTACCATGAAGCATTCCGATATGCAGGCCGTCATTAGATTCTCTAACGTATTGGTCAATTTTCCTTTCCGTCACAGCTTGCTTATCGTATGAAAAGCTGTAAATGTATACTTTCTGCTCTCCTTTTTCAAATCGAAAATGGGTCACATCATCACTTTTAAATAGATGAGTGTTTGATGGAAATGTTAAATTAGTTTTTGATTGTATCCCGTAATCATGATTTCCGAAGCTTATGTAGGCTTGAATGTTAAACTCATTTAATTTTTCTAAAGCGCGATGAAACTGGATGTACGATTTTAATGTCGCTGACTGCTGATCAAATATATCTCCTGCGAATAAAACAAAATCAACGCGCTCATCGATGGCGAATTGGACTAACCGATCTAATGCGATAAACGTACTTTCTTTTATATCTTGAAATATGTGATTAGGTAAATGTTTTAACCCACGATACGGACTATCTAAATGTAAATCAGCGCAATGAATAAAACGAATCGACTGTTTCATAGCTATCCCCCATCCATCGTATTACAAATAGTTTATCAAATTTTAGTTACGAATGCACGTTCGATGGGGAATTAAAGTTGAATCATTATTCATTTTTTTATTTACAAGATTGAACGAGTTAATATATAGTGATTATGAGGAATAAATAAAGGGGGAAGCGCCTATGAAGACGTATTACTTAACCGTTTATAATAAAACAGGTGAAAATTTATTAAATGATTCTTTTGAAGCGGAAAACGACGAAGAAGCAAAAAATATAGGAACGAAAACGCTAGAAGAAAACAACTATGAGGAAACGACCCACCGACTTGTTTCACCCGATGGAAAGCTATTGTTATTTCACCGATAATTTAAGGTGATTAACAGGGTGAGCGGGGCAAATCGTGTCTATTTATCCTTTGTGAAATATGGCACAAGCTTTTAAAATTTTTCTTACCTATACGCCAATTAACATATGAAAACAAAAATGGCACCGATTCATTAATGGGTGCCATTTTTATTTAAGCTCAGTCCAAATCAGAGCCGTACAATTCTTCAATTGGTTTCGTAATAATTTTGCTAATATCCGAAATTAACGTATTTAACCGCTGTTCTTCATTCATTAATTCCGCGATATCCTCTTGTTGTTGAACGAGATCAACGACCCTTTTAGCTTGGGCAATCTCCTCTTCTGTAATTTCCATTCCTTGCATTTGCTTTTGCTGCAATTCCAGTTGAGTTTGGCGAAAATCATCAAACATTCTCTTCGTAGATGGATTATTCATAACATTATCATAGGCCATCTTCAATTTTTGAAATTCGTCACTTTCACGTAATCCTTTTTCCAAGTTATAAGCTAAATCATAAATATTAGCCACAATATACCTCCTAAAAACTGACTTCCTTCTCACTTTAACAGAGATTTAGACGGATGTACACATTACACTAAAAAGAAATGAAATAAGTGATACTTTGATAATCCGATTCACACCTTTTGATCTAATCGAGTTTCGCGCTGCAATTTTCCTGCCTTTTTATCCGATTAATTTATGACTACCTATTATACTTGAGAGAAAGTATGAACCGGATAAATTATCGCAAACTAACAAAGGAAAGGAGGGGAAATTGTGGCTAAGCCGAGTAAAGATGATAAAGATTTAAGAACTAAATATGAATTTGATGTCGATCGCATGATTAATGAAGGATTAGCTGGTGGGCTCGTACGGTTAAGTCATCAACGAACATCTTTAGAAGAAGCCCGTGAAATTAGAAAAAATGATGAGCCTTTTAGCTCGCCTGAAGAAACGAGAAAAAATAAATAGTATATACAGTTAGGCTTGGCAATGTTAAACCGATTGCCAAGCCTATTTTTAATTTTTCCATCAAAAAAGAGGGCCAAATAAATTGACCCTCTTTAAATCATTAACTAATTTTGTTATTAATGAATTTGTTATTGTTGTGTCCCACCAAGTTGTTGTTCAGCCATTTGTACTAGACGTTTTGTAATTTCACCACCAACTGAACCATTGGCACGTGAAGTTGTGTCTGGGCCAAGCTGTACACCAAACTCTTGGGCAATCTCAAACTTCATTTGATCTAAAGCTTGGGCAACTCCAGGAACTAACAATTGGTTTGAATTATTGTTATTGTTAGAAGCCATGTTAATCACCTCCTGTGTATTTCTATTGTTCGCAGGAGGCAAAAAGATTATAACGAAATTTTTACGGTAATTTCTGCTACTTATTTAACGTTTGGTTTCGTCATATCCTCTGGTCTTACTAATTCATCAAATTTTTCACCAGTTAAAATACCTTGCTCAATAGCTGATTCACGTAATGTTAAATCATTTTCATGAGCGTATTTTGCAATTTTAGCCGCATTTTCGTAACCGATATGTGGGTTTAATGCAGTGACTAACATTAAAGAATCGTTTAAAAATTGCTTAATTTTACCTTCATTCGGCTCTAATCCGACTAAGCAACGTTCGTTAAATGAATCCATACTATCAGCAAGTAGTTGACATGATTGTAGGAAATTATAGGCAATCATCGGTTTAAAAACATTCAGTTCAAAGTTACCTTGACTCGCTGCAAAACCGATAGCTGCATCATTTCCCATCACATGGGCTGCAACCATCGTAATCGCTTCACTTTGAGTCGGATTCACTTTTCCAGGCATAATTGAACTTCCTGGTTCGTTTGATGGGATTGTAATTTCACCAATTCCTGAACGTGGGCCGCTAGCTAGCCAACGGACGTCATTCGCAATTTTCATGACATCTGCTGCTAGTGCTTTTAATGCACCGTGCGTGTACACAAGTTCATCATAGCTCGTTAAAGAATGGAATTTATTTTTCGCCGTTACAAATGTTCCGTTCGTTTCATCATTAATTTTTTCAGCAACTATTTCGGCAAAATCAGGGTGTGAATTAATGCCTGTCCCAACCGCCGTTCCACCTAATGCAATTTCTCGAACATGTTCTAAAGATTCGCTAATCATCGATTCTGTTTTTTCTAACATCCGGTGCCAACCACTAATTTCTTGACCGAGCGTAATCGGTGTCGCATCTTGTAAGTGAGTCCGGCCAATTTTAACGATATCTTGATAGCTATCAGACTTTTCCTTTAACGTTTCCTTCATTCTTTTTAATGCAGGTAAAACATATTCTTCAACCTTTTTAACAGCAGCAATATGTAATGCTGTCGGATATGTGTCATTTGAGCTTTGCGATTTGTTCACATCATCATTCGGATGAAGGCGAATTTCTTTTCCTTGCTCTTCTAAATATTGATTCCCGACAAAAGCAATTACTTCATTCACGTTCATATTAGACTGCGTGCCACTTCCCGTTTGCCATACGACGAGAGGAAAGTGTTCAAAAAGCTCACCCTTTAAAATCTTATCAGCCGCATAACTAATCGCTTCTGCTTTTTCTTTTTCAAGCAAGCCTAACGATTCATTAGCACGAGCGGCACTTTTTTTCAAAATAGCAAAAGCTTCAATGATTTCTTTCGGCATTTTTTCATTTCCGATTGGGAAGTTTTGTAAGCTCCTTTGTGTTTGTGCTCCCCAAAATTTATCACGAGGAACTTTCACTTCGCCTAGCGTATCTTTTTCAATACGATAATCCATTAAAAAATCCTCCCTCAACTATTTAAATATATGATTTATATTTTCACTACCATCATTCATTATAATACTTTTTTAAATGAATTCATAATATGAAAGGGTTTTAAGACATTAAATAAAGGTGAGGCGAAAAATTCGCTATATGGAATAAAAAAATAAGGGACGAGTTTCGGTGAGTAAACGTGGATCTACCTAAGAAGAAGTTGAATAATGACCAAATCCTTTTGAATCAAACAATGATTTGTCCTTTATAACCAGATAATACCCAAATCTTCATGCATGGATCAAAGATTTGGTCAATAAACGCTAGAGCCCTCTTATTCCATCAATAGCTAGTGCTTGATCTCAATGCCTCTAACGTAACTAGCCCACGAATTTTTTTACTAAATAACAGAAAAAAGCTACCCTATAGCAGGTAGCTTGAAATTTATAAATATTTCGCATAAAGTTTGCTTAGCTTAGCAAACGCTTCAGTATCGTTATGATCAATTGCTTCATTGATTTGGTCTTCTAAAACTTGTTTGTTTTGTGTATACATTAGTTCATCTAATACTAAACGGGCAGCTAATCGAAACTCATAAGGAACTTCTCTTCTCGCTCTAATCACAACACGATTTGGAAATTGATACTTAATGAGCACATAAGAGGTACCTTGTTTTTTCATGGTTTCTCCCCTTTACTCCCTTTTTTATATTATCCTTGATTTTCGAACTTTTTTCAATAATATTCTGAAAAAAGATGCTAAAAAAGGACTAGTAATTTATGCCAATCCTCGTTTAGTTAGAAAAACCGTTAAGAACTAGCCTTTTTACATTGAATGATTTTTATCAATAAAACGTTACATCGTCAGCAAAAAGACTGTAAAAATTGCGCCTATTACAGAGAAGATAACATTTACATTGAAAAAAGCGATGGCTAAAGCAACAGCACCACCTATTAATCCAACAATCGGTCTCTCAGGAATGACCGACAATATACCTGGGAAAATTAACGCCCCTAATGCCGCATAAGGAATTGCGTTTAACCAACGATTTAACCACGGTTTAAACATTATTTTATCCATGATGAAAGCTGGGATTAGGCGAGGTACCGCTGTTACGAGAGCCATTCCGATAATGATTGCTAACATTACCCCTCATCTCCTTTCAAGAGGACGATTCCTAAAGAACTTGCAGCTAGTGTAGCAATAACGATCGCCCAGCCTTCTAATTCATCCGAAAACCCTAAATAATTAATTAAAATAAAGTTTAAAAGCATACTTATGACAGCAATCAATCCGAATTTCCACTCTTTTTTAACCGATGGAATAAGTAATCCGATGAACATCGCATAAAGTGCAATCCCCATACTATCACTTAATGCACTCGGTAAAACATCTCCAATTACCGCACCGAATAAGCTTCCAACGACCCATGAAAAATAGGCGACTAAAAACATTGTTAAATAAAAATAAATGCTATTATCCTTTTTCTCCTCATCTTCTTGAGCCATCGACACGGCAAAGGATTCATCAGTTAACGTCACACTTAAAAGCGCTTTTACTCTCAAAGGAAAATGCTTTAATCGATTCATCAATGAAAGACTTAAAATAAAATGTCTAAAGTTTAAAACGAAAGTGGCGATAACAATTTGCATGAATAACGCTCCATGTGCCACCATGTTCACGCCCATAAATTGGGAAGCCCCAGCATAGACAAAGGCACTCATCAATGTCGTTTCACCAATCGTTAAGCCAGATTGGGTCGCTAAAACACCGTAAGCTATAGCAATCGGTATGTAACCTAAATAGATCGGTAAACCTTGAGCGAACCCTCTTCTTATCGCTTCTTTTTTCGTTTGATTTAATTTTTCCCCAGATGTTAGCTCCATTTAAGCAATACCTTCTCTCACCTTATATTCTCAACTAATTTTTAATTCATTTTATATGAATGAGTGTAAAATGAAAAGAAAGAAGCTAGGACAAAAAGAGCGATTGAACAAACACGAACGTAAATTGTGAATAAATTGCTCTTCGTTCGGTTTTCAGTTCATCCTTTTTAGTAATATCCTAGCTTCATTAATTAAATGTTAAATTTATTAACTTGTTCATTTAGTTCATCGGCTAAACTTTCTAATTCAGAAATGGCATTTGAAATGTCCTCAAGGGAACTGTGTGCCTGTTGTACCGTCGCAGCTGTTTCTTCAACCCCTGCTGCTGATTCCTCAGAAATCGAAGCAATATCCTCAATCGAATGATTAATATTAACACTTTCATTTAGAACATCTTTTAAGTTTGTTGAGATTCGATTAATTTGGTCATTGACCTCATGAATTTTCTCATTAATATTTTCAAAAGTATCTTGTGTACTTTCTATTTGTCTTGAGCCTTCCGTTACTTCTTCAAAACCGGATTGTAAAGATGTCGCCACCACTCTTGATTCTTCTTGAATATTGACGACGATTGACGTAATACTTTCAACCGAATCAGCCACTTCCTCAGCAAGCATGCGAACTTCATCTGCGACAACGGCAAATCCTTTCCCATTTTCCCCTGCTCGGGCAGCTTCGATAGCAGCATTTAATGCTAATAAGTTCGTCTGATCCGCAATACTTTTAATCATTTCTATAAGGGTTGAAATTTCACTTGATTGCTCTTCTAACCCTTTCACTTTATGAACGGCATCATTGACGATGTCGTGAATTACGTTCATCTGTTCAACAGAATGAGACATCTTTGCCTTTCCATCTTCTGAAAGCTGTAAAACTGTTTTTGATGCGACCGTTACATCATCCCCGTTTTCGTACGATTCAGTTACTTTTTTAACGAGATTCTCCATCTTTTCCGAAATGTTATTTATTGACTGAGTTTGGCTGTCTGCTCCGGAAGATAGCTCGGTCATCGTTGAAATGATTTGAGAACTACCTTCTTTGACTTCCGTTGCCGACCGAGAAAGCTGACTACTTTGATTGTAGACGGATGATGTCGCATCGTTTAATTGGCTAATTACTCGGTGCAGTCCTTTTTTCAATGCGTTAACTTGTTCAGCTAAATCCCCAATTTCATCTTTCGTATTAATTTCAATCATATCGACGAGAAGATTACCTTTCGTTATTTCATCGGCAGTCTTCGTAACTACATTAATATTTGCTCGAACTCTTTTACTTAAAAAGTATAATAAAATAACCGAAATGATAATAGCAAGTCCAATCCCAGTAATAAGAGCGAGCTTCACTTCATTAAATACGATTTTCGTCTCTTCTTCAGATTGAATATAATCATTAATAACTGATTGACGCAATTGATTTAAAGATTCCATCGTCGTTTCCCGAGCAATGCTTATTCTTGAATGAACTTGATTAATATTTTCTGAATTTTTAACGGCTGGAATAATCGAGTTTGCAAACATATCATTGACTGCCGTGTTATTTTCGACAATCTCATCTAAATAAACTAACTGCTCTCCATTTAAATGTGGACGGATTTTTTGCTCCAATGTTAAAAATTGTTCATCAAGTTGATTGTAAATTGTAATAAAGCTATCCGTTTGAAACGTCATATAATCTGCTATGTAAATATTTTTTTCTCTAAACAATGATCCCATCTGTTCGATATCTGTCGCTTGTTCTGTCCGGTCGGTCTGCATTTGTAAAGTTGTTTCCGTCTCAAGCAAACGAATGTAAACAAATAAAGATGCAATTACGAAAAGCGCTATAGCTACTGTAAAGACTAATCCAAATTTTTTCCCAATTGTCGTTTGAAATCCTCTCTTAATTTTATTCATCATATTCCCCCTGTTATAGACAGAATTCGACCGTTTCAAATTATAAAGTTATCACTATCCCTACTAATTATCAACTTTAAAGAATAGCTCCCATCGGTTTGATATAAATCTTTTCATTTAACAAATCGCTGATCCTCTGTTTAAAAGACATTAAATCGTCTGGACGTATTTGATACGGCTCGTTGACATATTGGATTGTTAAATAACCGCTCCTTTTCGTTAGCCCATCATTTAGAGACAACAAAGGTTTATCAAATAAATAAAATTGGAGCAGCTCGTCTTTTACGGATTCATATTCAGTCGCTATTATTTTTTCACTCGTAATTGTCTGTCTGATTGATGAAATTTGTTCCTCATGATGGACCGATTCATTGTAAAAGTGATGTAAAAAAGTAACGTCACAATTTTCTTCACTCACTTCAAATAATCGCTGTTTTGGCACTTGCTCCCATAACCGCTTACCTAAAGAATACATATTCATTCCTTGTTCGGCTTTTCGATGCATGTTCGCCTCGAGTAATGCTAGCTTAAATTTTTCCTCTCGTTTTAGTTGGAGTTGTTTTAGCAATTCCATTTGCCAATACGACGCCCACCCTTCATTCATTAATTTTGTTTTTTTAATGCCGTAAAAATAAACCGCTTCTACGCTTAAAAAAAGGGCGAAATCCTTTTCCCATCCAGTTAGCTTTTTCGACCGATCAATAATCGTCTCATAAAGAGCAACATTCGTGAATTCTCTGCGATTTAATTCTTTGACAACCGCTTTCGTTAAAAAATGTTCATACCACCGACTTTCCACTTGAAAAATCGACTGATGAATAGGGGAACTCGTATAAAGGGAAATTGGACTCAATTGTTGGAATAGCTGATTAACCCGCTCTTTCCCTTCTATTTGTAGAACGTCATTCAAAAATGGGATGAATTCTGTATCAATCTGGTGTTTATATGTATGTAATTCCTTTAAAAAAACATTTCGATTAACAATATCAGCGTGAGCAAGCCCGTGGGCAACCGATAGTAAATTTAATTCCAAGTCATTTTGCTCATTTAAATAAATAATATGGGGGATTCCGATGATAAAAATTTCAGGATGATAATTGGAAGTCTCAATCTTTTCATCTTTAGATACAAAGGGTCTTTTTTCGTACCCTTTCACTAATAAATCGTTCATTTCAGAGTCCGTTACCGATTTAACTTCAACGGAATCGACTTGAAGAGAGTAATCTATTGCAATTTCAAAAAGCGTATTTACATAATTATTTAGCTTCCCCATGTATGATTTTCCCCCTTTCCATAAAATTGCGCGGAACTTTTCCGATTTGCGCGGAACTCCCAATTTAGAACTGCAAACTAAACATAATCCCGAGCACGAGTTGTTTCTAATTTAAAAAACTCAGATGAAGCATTATATGAGCTTCATCTGAGTGTTATTTCCGTTTATTCTAAATCAGGGAAAATCCGTTCAATCATATTGTTAAATTCTTCAAAGAACCCTTGAATCGGTCTTCCGTTTTGAACGTCATTCACATAACTGTCAACCATCTGCAGAAAATCAGCATTGGCTGAAACGTAAACACTTTCAACCGAGCGATTGCCTTCTTTGACGACTTCAGAAATTCGTTCTTTTAAATCATCGCCAATTTCATAATCATCATCGCCACGGCTTCTATTATCTTCACGATCTAAGACAACAGCAACGTATGCATTATTTTCACCAGTTAAGACGTAAGCTTGATCAACTTCATCCACTTCGTCTGTGATACGATCAGCTATCCGATCAGCGACATCATAATTTTGGAAGTTTTGATTTGCGCGATCGCGACCTTGTAATCCCTCATTCGTTCGGTTTCGATTCATGCCACCGTCATTCTGATTTCTGTTATTAAAACGACCGTCTTCACGATTCGTCATTTCATTGTTAAAGTTGTTCTCGTTATTTCGATTAAAGTCTCTGTTTCCTCTAAAGTCTCTATTTCCTTGCTGCTCTTCACCATATCTTGTACGTTGAAGGTCAGTGTTATTGTTTGCTGGTTCTTCCATTCCTTGATCTTGTGGCTGACAGGCTGATAATACGAGCATAATCGCTGCGACACTCGTGATCACTAAAGAACGCATATTCTTTATCCTCCTTTCTTGTTTAGATACAATTAGTATTGAATAAGAAGTAAAAGAATATGCTTTTAACTGACGGCGTTTCATTACCATTTTTTACGTACGGTTCGCATCAAACATTTTTTGTAAAGGGATTGATAATTTATTCTTATTTTTAAAGGTGTCAATCTCATCCATTTGAATGTGATCAATGAAAACCCCTTCATCTAATAGCCACATTTCCTTCGCTAATGCGTGGATGACATGCCAATCATGGGTAATAAATACAATCGTCGTTCCTCTTTCATTCAATTGCTTCAACCAGTTCAACATATCAAATTTTGCTGCCAAATCGACTCCAACGAAAGCTTCATCAAGAAAAATAATTTCAGGCTGATGAATAATTCCGACCGCTAAATTCACTTTCCGCTTCATACCGCCACTAAGCTTCTCTACCCTTTTATTCATTATTTCATTTAAATTTAGCACGTCAATCATTTCTTGAACAAAAGCTTCGTCTCGCTGCTTCGTTAATTTTTGATAAAAGCGCAAATGGTCCTTAACCGTCAATCCATCAAACAAAGCAAGCTGCTGGGGCACGTAACCGATTGGATTTTTTCTTACAAAGCTCGTTTTTCTCTTTCCCTTCGTCGGCTTTAAAAGACCTGCCATAATTTGCATTAACGTTGATTTCCCTGCCCCATTCGGCCCAAAAATCGTAATACTATTCCCGCGTTCAACGGTGCCACTAAATTGCTGAAGAATTAGTTCATTTCTTTTGCGGAAAGAAATATTTTCTAATGATAACATGTCCATCCCCCTAAGATAAAAGCCATGTCGGAATAAAGCTATACATCCACCATTTTTCGTTTAATAAACCGATATCAATTAATAAAAAGATAATGATGGAGCTTATTGTATACGTTAATACGAAAGCGATAAATGATTGTTTACGGTAAAATATTTTCGTGCCTAATAAAACGAGAATAGCTGTAACGATAATTGCTAAAACATCCATTATAAATAACGACGGATCATAAAAGCTGTCATTCAAATTAAAATGAATCGCATTCAAAATAATGAACGCTAATATCGTTCCAACTGAAATGACGAAAATAAGCCATGTTAGTTGGAGTGAAAAAATACTATATGGAATAAGCTTTAAACGTTTAAAAATATCTTCTTTATGCCAAGTAATAAAAGTTTGTGCCAATAGGCTAAAGAGTATAATGACGTAAAGCCATACGATTAAACGTGGAAATGAAAGATCGGCTATAATACTTGAGTCATCTTGAGCAACGGACCCTTCATAGGACTGAAACCTCATTTGGAAAATTGGCTCAGGCCCTAAATACCGTAACCCATACATATACGCTTCTTCCCAATCGGAAAACTCATCGTAATACGTGATAACATTTGCCGCTTCTGCCCGGACGATATAATTAACCATCGTTGAAGCGAGCTTTTCTTTAATTAAGCCGTCAAATAAACTCTGTTCATGACGATACCACGTAATCAATTCGTTTGAGTCACCATCATGAATTTGATTTAATATATCTTCTTTGAAATGAAAAACCGCTTCGATTTCCCCTCTCATTAGTTGATCCCACGGCACTTCTTTTTCCAATTCAATCCGAAACGGCTCAACGGCTCCCAATTCTTCAATGAGCTCATGAACAAAGGGCTGGTCAGCGGAATCAACAAACACAATCGGCACTTCTAAATCATCAGCCGTTGATTTTATTAAGTAATAAAAACTTAAAATAATTAATATCGGGACGACGAGTAATAAAATAAATGTAAATCGTCTTTTAATAAAAGCTCGAATAATCATTGTAATTTCCCCCTTTGATAGAAGAGAGAAGAAAGGAATATGATTAAAACAACAGCGACAAACAATACCCCCCAAAGGATAATTGGTGCATCCCCTGTTAATAGTAATTGTTTAAAGCCATCATGAAACAGCGTCATTAATTCAGGGACGTTCGTTAAATAAATTGGCGGGATAAGAAACCCACTTAATAATAGGAAAAAGCTTGAAACGATGAAAAATAAACTTAAAGATAAGCTTTGGTTTTTAAACAAACTATAACAAAAAATATAAATGCCATGAAGGATCGCTGCTAATAAAAACCATTGAATAAGAACAAAAAAATTAAACGGTATATTAAATAAAAAGTGTAAAATAATTGATAAGGCTAATAAGTAAATGACGCTAAAAGAAAAATGGTGAAAAAACATGGTGAAAATCCGCTTCAACGGTGTTACTTGGATTAGAGACCACCGTTTCACAATAACCGCATCATTTTTTTGTTGAAACATCATAACAAACAGTAAATAAGTTAAAAATAATAAGACCGTCGTCCCGGAAAGATACACTTGCTGGACCCAGCTTAACATATTACTTTCTAATGACTCGTCCAACTCAAAAAAGTTATTTCGTCCTAATGTGAGTAACGTGAAATGAACCGTCATTTGCTGGACGAAGGAACGTCTCTCATCTGGGTCATCTAAACTTTTTATGTACAATTGGTTAACGGTATTAACCCCACTTTGAGCAGCGGAAATGTAATTTTGCCCACTTTCTAAAAGCATATGGGCTAAGCTTGAACTAATCGCAATATTTTCATTTAAATAAACATCAATTTCACGGTTTATACCACTTCTTAAATCAGCTGTAAATCCAGCTGGGACATGTACAATTGCCGCATACCGTGCATCACTATTTAAATAATAATCAATCGATTGAGGTTGATCCCCTCTTATGAAATTGACATGCTCATTAATCGTCTCATCACTTTCTAACTGATCGATTAATGTCGTCGTCTCAAACGTTTCATCTTCATCTAAAACTAAAATATCGATTTGATTGACTTCTTCTTTCGCGAGCGAGTAAATCGCCAAGCCCGTCACTAATAAAAGGACAATAGGAAAAATGATGACAAATAAAAAAAGAGTAGGTCGTTTCAACGTTCTTTTCCACTCGTATAACAACATATGTAAAACCAAGCAAACCTACCCCTTTCACTTTTTAAAAAAATGGAATCCATCGCCGCAATAATTGCTCGATATTATCGGTTATTCCCTCTTTAATCTTTTGAAATAAATCCTTAATCTCTTCGCCCACTAATTGATCGAGAAATAATACATCACTTTTGTCGATAAAAGCTTGTTCAAATTGACTATTAAACGTTATTTCCTCATCGATAGAAGTTAATAATAAATAAGATTCCTCTTCATCTAACGTATCATTAAATCGCTCAATTCCAAATTGACTATCGGTTTGACGGATAGCTGTGTCGTCATCCATAGTTAATTCCCGCGTCAGTTGGCCAGCTAATGCAAATGAACTCATATTTCCTGGCACGACATTAACGTATGTATCTGTTTTTTCCTCACTATAAATCGATTGAATTGAAGCCGTTAATAGCTCCTTTTCTAATGCGCCATTTTCATCCAAGGAAACAGTCTGCTCTATACGATAACCTTCAGCATTCGGCTCTCCCGCCATGTTATAATTCATGACATAATGCGCGCCATTTTTAAAATTAAAGGATACATTTGCTTCCATTTGAATTTCGTCATTTTTATCTATGCTCGTATCGAGAGACATAGACAAGTCAATTTCTTTTCCGAATATAACAACTGTCGTATATAAATCGCGATGAGCGACATAGTCATCATTAAAATAAGCTTCAAAGTTAAGGCCATTCGGTAATTGTAAAGCATCAATTTCAGTTAAAAGAACGTCAAAAATATCTCCATCCTTATAAAAATGCTTAACAAAATCATCAACGGAGTTTGTTTCAAAGCTTTCTTGTAATAATGCTTTTAGCAACGTCTTTGTATCCGTTTCATTCATATGCGCTTTATAATAATTGTATTTTTCCCCTTCGAATAACACATCTTCTGTTAATTCAATTTGCGCCTTTTGGATCCCCTCTAAAAAAATAGAAATGTATGTTTTAATGAGGCGAATCCTCTCTCTCGTCGTTAAAGATTCATTTTGCCACTTCAACCAATTCGGTAAAATATCGATGATTGAATCACTTTCTAATTTTTCTAAAAGAAGTCCGAATTGATCGTTATGAAGGCCAATCGCTTCATTAAAAATAAGTGGTGATTCCACGGCGGTTATTTCATCATCTTGATAAAGCGTAAAATTAACTAATGGGATACTTTGTAAATTGACATCGACTTCTACCGTTGATTGTAGTAATTGTGGATGATGATAGCGTGTCCACTCGAATTCCGTTGTCGGTAATAACCCGTGGAGCCAATTCGCTACTTGTCCAAAAGAGTGATTGTCAGAGAAATCAATTTCCCCCGTCATTGTCGATTCAACTTTATGTGGCTCCTGTTGCATCCGTTCTTTTAAATCATCTTCATTTGCTTTATATGTTTGAACAATCGAATTAATTCGGTCAAACGTTTTAATTTCAGCCTCTGAATATTGCACCACAGGATGACTAAAAACAAATTTAATAACGAGGAAAACTATCATGAACAAAACGAGGATACCACCAATTATGAAAAACAGTCTATGACGGCTTTTCGCCAATTGCTTCGGCATAAAACTCCCCCCGATTTGTTACAAATTCTTCATCGTATTATACTATTGAATTTAATCACTGTTAAGTTTTATTTATATATCCTTAAGCTTATTCACTTAAAAACGAATCGTCCGTTATCGCATGGAAAATGTCTATCGGAATCGCTAAGCCGACTCGCCCATGTTCTGAATCATTTCTCGTGGCATAAATAACCGCAATCACTTCTCCGTCACGATTAATGACAGGACTGCCACTATTCCCCCGATAAATTGGGGCGTTCAACATAATAACTGGCGTCTCTAGGCTTGAGTTTGTCATGTCGATAATTTGTCCTTCATTTGCGATTCCACTAAATCGTAACGGATTTCCGATAAAATAAATATGCTCATCTTGATAAAACTGAGCTTCCTCAGCTAATGTTAAATAAGGGAGATCTTCTGCGTCTACTTTTAATAGGGCTAAATCGTATTCAGGGTATGATAATTCAATCTCTGCTTCATACGACCCCTTTAATTCAGGGTAATGAATAATAATCTGTGGTTTTTCTTCTACAACATGATGATTCGTAACGATATAACCATCTTCAGAAATAGAGAACCCTGTTCCTCTTCCACTTCCTGTATCAATTAACACGACTGACTCTTTATACGTTTGAATATCGTCATCAACTAAAAGTCGTGCAGACGTTTTTATAAATTCAATCGCAGGTAGTGAGAAAAATCCAGGGGCAACTGATACGATGTTAATGACTAGAAAAAAAGCAATAAGCCAAAAAACCCATTTTGGAAATGGGCGTTTTGGCTTTTCTTTTTCCTCTTCATTTACTTCTTGACGATCATTATTTTTCAGAAGCTCAAAAATTTCTTCTTCTGTTAAATCCTCATATAAATCCTTTTCATCAATTGTTTCAGGCCGCTTATCTTCATCACGCATTTCAATCATCCTATCGAAATTTTTGCTTCGTGTTATTAATCAACATTAAGATATTTGAAAGGATTGCTTACCTAGCTGCATTTCGTACATTTTATAATACTCACCTTGATCTTTTAATAAGCTGTCGTGATTTCCTTTCTCTATCATTTTACCATGTTTTAATACAAAAATTTGATCCGCTTGTTGAATCGTTGATAATCGGTGCGCGATAATTAATGTCGTTCGGCCTTTTTTCAAGACATTTAATGCTTTTTGAATCATTGCTTCGGTTTCTGTATCAATATTCGCCGTCGCTTCGTCTAAAATTAAAATTGCTGGATCAAAAGCTAACGCACGAGCAAAGGATAAGAGCTGGCGTTCACCAGTTGAAAATTCATTTCCTTTTTCTTTAACAGGTTCGTCGTATTTATTCGGTAATTTTTCGATAAAACGATCTGCTCCGACAGCTTTTAAAGCAGTAATCGCTTGTTCTCTACTTATCGATGGATCGTTCATCGTAATATTGGAAATAATCGTTCCCGTAAAAATAAATGGATCTTGTAAAACGATTCCGATATGACTGCGAACTTGTTGCTTTGCTAATTCCGTCGTATCTTTTCCATCAATTTTTATTTTTCCGTATGTCGGATCATAAAATCGGAAAAGCAAGTTCATAATCGTACTTTTTCCTGAACCTGTATGACCGACGAAAGCAGCTGTTTCACCAGGCTTAACATGAAAGGAAATGTTGTTTAAAACGAATTCATCTTTTTCATATGCGAAGGAAACATCATCAAAAATAACATCCCCCTCATATCGTGGAATCGGTTCATAACTCATATCTTCAATCGGCTCATCCAATAATTCAAACACTCTACTTCCAGCAACCCGTGCTTGTTCTAATAAAGCTAACTGACTAACGACTTGGTTAACGGGTTCAAATAATCGTGTTAATAAATCAACGAAAGCATAGAGCACACCAGCCGTCACGATTGTTGTTCCATCAAGGGCAGCTCCACCGAAATATAAAATAAAAGTAACAAAGGTTAAGTTACGAACGACATTCACTAAATTAAAGGATGTTAATGCCGTAAACGTATTCATCTTCGTTTGATATTCGCGATGTAATTCGTTAAGCTCTTCAAACTCATTTTTCATTCGCTCTGTTTGATTAAACGCTTGAATAATGTTCATCCCTTGAATCGATTCGTTAAGATTTCCGTTTATTTTACTATTTGTCTCGCGAATGACGCGATTATATTTTCCACCGACCTTTTTATACACCTTCATCCAAACATACATAATCGGAATTAAAAGCATACAAATTAACGCTAATTTAAAATCAAGAATCATTAATGCAATGAAAATTCCAATCATATAAACGATTCCTGATGCAAACACACTGAGCACTCTTACATAAAGCTCCCGGATTGCTTCTGTATCATTCGTTACCCGAGCCAAAATCGTTCCAGCTGGGTTGTTCACGAAATAAGATATCGGTAATCGTTGAATATGATCAAACACATCATCCCGCATTTTTTGAATGATCCGATTGGAGGCGAATTGTAATAAATACGTCTCATAATAAAGGAAAAAGGCTGAAATTAAAATGAGCGCTAAATATAAAACAATAAGCCAAATGATAGATTGAATTTCTGGGCTGAAAAAGGCAAACACTTCACTTAATGATAGTTGTTTTCCTGTTGTTTCATACGTTTCCCCACTTAATTGAAGGATAAATAATTCACCGTCTTCTTCAACAATCGATGCATTAAGTGGAATTTCATTTTCAAATAAATAAAAGGTTAATCCACTTTGGAATAGGGTCAATCCTTCTTCCTCAATAGCATCTGCTGATAAACGTTCTTTTCTAACGTAAGTCTTCCCTTCAAATTCAACGACTTGATCATGTTCGTCAGTTTCCACATAATGATTCGCAACGCCAACGATATGATTATCGATTAAATTTTTCGCAATAAAAGGACCCGTTAATTCAAGGGCAACTGAAATCATTAAACAAACGAGACCGATAATAATCGTCTTTTTAAAATTTAGTGCATAATGGAACAATCGTCTTTCTGTCGTTTTTTTCTTCATGAAGATTCGCCTCCTTCCATCTGCTGTGCGGCGAATTGACTTGCATACCAACCATTTAAACGAACGAGCTCATCATGGGTCCCATGTTCAATAATTCTGCCATCCTCCAACACGATAATTTGATTCGCGTGTTTAACTGCAGACAATCGATGGGCCGCGATTAATGTCGTTTTTTGCGCTCTTTCTCGTTTTAAATGCTCGATAATTTTCATTTCCGTCTTACCATCAACGGCGGATAATGAGTCATCTAAAATTAAAATTTCAGGATTTTTAATTAAAGCCCGTGCTAAAGAAACACGCTGCTTTTGCCCGCCAGATAAGGTGACACCACTTTCACCGACAATCGTATCTAATCCGTTCGGCAAATTATCAATATCTTCTTTTAATGAAGCCATCTCTAAAATGTCGTATATTTCTTCATCCGTCGCTTCATTATTTCCGAATAGAATATTTTCCCTTACTGTTTTAGAAAATAAAATATGGTCTTGCGGGACATAACCAATCCAGCTTCTAGTCTTCTTTAGGCTAAAGTTTTCAATTGGAATACCATTGATTGTTAAGCTCCCTTGAGAAGCAGGAGGATATTCCCTTAATAATTGTCTAAACAACGTTGATTTACCTGCCCCAGTTTTTCCGACAATCCCGATAGTTTCCCCTTGTTTAATCGTTAATGAAAAATCGACGAGTCGATCAACCTTTGATTCTGGATAACGGAATGTCAACTCATTAAACTGAATGACTTCAGGATGTTTTACATCAGCTGGATTTACTGGATCTTTTACATCTTGCTCTTGAGATAAAATTTCCTCTGTTCGGTCTATCGATGCATTTCCTCGTTGCATCACGTTGATTAACTCACCGAGCGCAAACATTGGCCAAATTAACATCCCTAAATAAACGTTAAATGAAACGAGCTGCCCTAAAGTAAGCTCACTCGTCATTACTAAATAGGAGCCAAATCCAAGACCTGTTGCATAAGACAACCCTACGAGCACTTGAATCGTTGGATCAAATAACGCATCGAGCTTTGCAACTGCGATATTTTTTTGAAACACGTCTTCCGTTTTATGATTAAACCGCTTCACGTCTTGAGTTTCCTGTACGTATGCGCGAATAACTCGAACACCTTGAATCGATTCTAATGTGTCATTGTTTAAATCACTAAAGGCCGCTTGAGCTTTCATAAATCGTTCATGGATGAGCTTTCCATACTTCTGCATAATTAGTGCCATGATCGGTAATGGAATAAGAGCGGCTAACGTTAATTTCCAACTAATTGTAAATAACATAATCGCGATAATAAAGCCCATAAAGACCGTAGCATCAACTAATGTTAAAATACCGAATCCAGCTGTCATATTGATTGCTTTTAAGTCATTCGTCGCACGTGCCATCAAATCACCTGTACGAAAACGACCGAAAAACGTCGGTGTCATTTTCATAAAATGATGCATCAGACGAGAACGCATTTTTCGCTCTAATAAAATGGCCCGCCCAAACAACGTATAATCCCAAAAAAAGGACACCGTATAGTAAGCGATAATTAATAATAAAAAGTAAAAAATAATTTCATACAGTCTTTCTCTCGTTAATAAATCATATTGGATTAAATCAATGGCATTTCCGATAATACGCGGCGGCATGACTGCAAACACATTCGCAACGATTAAAGCAGAGATTGCTAATGTGTATCGGACCCACTGTTCTTTGAAATACCATGATAATTTTTTAAATACTGTAAACATGAAATTCCCCCTTCTTCTGCTGTATCAACGTCGTAAGCTATCCGCCATCAATCCGACTTCTTTTCATTAATAAAATAATTATTATGCTTTTTAAATGATTCAACACATCTTTCTCCTCCTTTTTTTCATAAAAATAAAGCACAATTGACCTAAAAAGCCAATGTGCTTTATTCAAAAAGGTCGCGACAACGAATTATCGCGACCTTTGCTTATCGATTCATTTTCAAGAAAATCTTTCAAAAAATTTAAGCATGACTAATTTAGCACACGTAAGCAGGTCACGTTATTTAATTGATGAAGTTGTAAAGTAAAGCCTTTCGAAATTCCGTATCGTTTTAACATCGTCGTGACCTCCTTTTCTTTTTTAAACTTACGCAGAAAATTATACCCTTAAATTATTTTAAAAGCAATAGTAAATTTAAATTTTAAAAAAATTAATTCATTTCGGCAATTTATCTAGAAAACTATAAATAGCTTTCCGAGATCATCGTCTTTTTACTTACATAACAATTATATACGATTAATCAACTCATTTATGACTCATTTTCGTTGACGCTTTCGTTTTCATCGTCATCTTTATTTCCGTTCCCATTACCGTTTCCGTTGCCGTTTTCATCTGAAGCTAAGCTCGATAGGACGTGAACACGTAAAATAATCCCTTCTAATCGATTTTCTTCATTAACAACGGCAATCGGATATTTCGTCTCAACGGCTTTAGGAATAATATCACTAATGTATTCTTCTCGATAAACCGTTTCTATATCTTTACGAATGACATCCGCTAAGCTTTTCTTTTCTCGAACTCCTTTTATCGCATCATCAATCGTTACAATTCCCTCTAGCACACGATTCTTCCCTGTGACAAAAACACTCGATAATCCATTTGACTCCATTTCTTTAATCGCCACTTTAAGCCCATCCTTCGAAGAGACGACGGCATTCGGTTTAATCATAATGTTTTCTGCTTGGAATATTTTTGAGCGATCAATATCTTTAATAAACTCAGAAATATAATCATCAGCTGGATTTTCTAAAATATCATCAGGGGATCCGGTTTGAACGACTTGACCATCCTTCATGACCGCAACCCTATCTCCTAATTTAAATGCCTCATTGATATCGTGCGTAATAAATATGACTGTTTTTTGAAGACGATCTTGAATATCTAAAAGTTCAAGCTGCATTTCCCGACGAATAAGTGGGTCAAGGGCACTAAACGGTTCATCCATAAGTAAAATGTCAGGATCATTCGCAAGAGCTCGCGCTAAGCCAACACGTTGTTGCATCCCCCCTGATAATTCATCAGGATATTTATCTTCCCAGCCTTTAAGACCGACGATTTCTAAATTTTTTCGGGCAATCTCTTCCCGTTCTTCTTTTGAAACACCGCGAACTTCTAACCCGTATTCCACATTGCCTAAAACTGTTCGATGACTAAACAAGCCAAAATGTTGGAAAACCATCGCGATTTTCTTTTGACGGTATTCTTTTAACTCAGTTTTATCATATTCAACAATATTTTCTCCGTCTACGAGAATAGAGCCAGAAGTCGGGCGGTTTAATAAATTTAAACAACGAATTAACGTTGATTTCCCACTTCCAGATAGACCCATAATAACAAACATTTCGCCTTCATTAATATCAAAGGTTGCATCATATACTCCGACTGTATTACCCGTTTTCTCTAAAATTTCCTCTTTTGAATGTCCTTTTTCAATTAAAGGAATCGCTTGTTTAGGTTTAGGTCCAAATATTTTAGACACGTGCTGTAAACTAATTTTCACACTCATTTCTGCTCCTCCTCATCCCTTTGGAAACGTTTACCGATAGAAGCTGTTAGACGATCAATAATGATAGCTAAAAATACGATACTAATACCTGCTTCAAAGCCTAAAACAATATCAATTCGGTTAATAGCAATGAGTACTTGCTCCCCTAATCCACCAGCACCGACCATTGAAGCAATAACAGCCATTGCTAATGCCATCATTGTCGTTTGGTTAACACCAGCCATAATAGTTGGCACAGCTTGAGGTAATTGTACTTTTGTTAACATTTGCATTCTTGAAGAACCGAAAGATTGAGCTGATTCAATCACTTCTTGATCGACATTACGTATCGCTAATTCTGTTAATCGAATAACTGGAGGAACAGCATAGATAATCGTAGCAAATACGGCAGGAACATTCCCTAAAGAAAAGAAGAAAATGACCGGAATTAAATAAACGAAGCTCGGCATCGTCTGCATCGCATCTAAAATGGGTCGCATAATTGCCGAAAACGTTCGGTTAAGCGCCATAAATATCCCTGTAGGAATACCGATAGCAATCGAAATAACAACGGCCGTCAAAATAATAGCGATTGTTATCATCATTTCTTCCCAAAGCCCAAACGTACCGACTAAAAACATAAAAATAGCATAAAGTACCCCTGATAAAAAGGATTGTAAAAAATAGCCTAGAACAAAAATCGCTAAAATAAATAACCACCATGGAATCCAATTTAAAAAATCATCAATTCCATTAATCGTTCTTGAGGTTAAGAAGAAAATAAAATCAAAAAATGCTTCTAAATTTTCATCTAAAAAGGTGACGATCCAATCCGCTGCTTCACCGAGCGGGAATGATATATCTGGAAAGTCGTTACTAAAAAAATCTGAAATTCGACTAAAAATACTATTTAGCGGAGTAAAAAGTAAATAAACTAAATTCATCCGTTAATCTCCTCTTTCGTTTTTAAAAAAATGAGGTGAAAGTAAATCACTGACGTACATTTGAAAGTATTTTTTTAAAACTAGCTCCAGAATTACACGAATGATCCATTGTAAAAACGGGCTAGCAAGTTT
>CALKAL010000138.1 GCA_937983065.1 uncultured Bacillaceae bacterium
TAATTTTTTGAATAAAGCCCGAGCGTTGCATGATAAATCGGTTTGACAACGACTAAATCGGTGTCGTTATTTTCATTATACGTTTCCATCCAAAGGCCATGGCCGAAGAAATTAGCATCTACTTCACCTTCAGCAACAGCATTATTCGGTTGAATATTATCACTTACGCTAACGATTTCTAAGTTAATTCCCTGTTCTTTCAATATAGGTTGAGCGATTTCAAGAATTTCAGTCATTGGTGGATTAATGGAAGCTACTTCTAGCGTAACCTCTTCTTGAGTATCAGCATTCTCTTCAGTATCATTATTTTCCCCATCATTATTACTGCAACCTACCAAAATTATGAGTAAAGCTGTAAATAACATAAGAAGTCTTTTCATTTGTTTTCTACCTCCGTGTAAGTATTATCTTTTATCAATCACTTTAGAAATAGTCGTTCCCGTAAATTGAATGGCTTGTACTAAAATAATCATGATAATGATCATATACATCATCAGTTCGGTTTCAAATTGTTGATAGCCGTATCGAATCGCAAAGTCTCCAATACCGCCACCGCCAACGACTCCTACAATCGTTGAGTAAGAAATAAAGCTAATCGTTGATGTCGTTAATCCTAAGACGAGTCCAGATCGCGCTTCGACAAGTAAAAATTTAAATATAATCTCTCTTATGGAAGCACCCATAGATACGGCCGCTTCAATAACTCCCTTTGGTACATCGACTAACGACTGTTCGACAAGTCTTGAATAGTAAGCAACAGCCATGATTGAAAGGGGTACTGTTGCGGCTGCTGTGCCAATCGCCGTTCCAATGAGCCATCTCGTAAAGGGAATGAGGAAGACGACGAATAGTAAAAATGGAAACGAGCGAACGATGTTTACGAATAAGTTCAATATCGAAAACACGATGCGATTTTCCATAAGTTGGCCTTTTCTCGTTAAAAAAAGTAACGTTCCAAGGGGCAATCCTAAAAAGATCGCAAACAATAAAGACACACCAACCATAATAAATGTTTCTTCAATCGATTGCCATATTTCTGCTTGATATTGAACTAGAATTTCAGGCATGACTTTCACCATCTCTCAATTGCTGTAAAAACCATTCAGGTGTATGATTTGAATCGCCAATTCCTTTCGGGTTAAGTTCTATTGTTTCATAAACCTTACCTTGATCAATAATCGTGACAAAGTTACAAATACTTTTAATGACTTCCATTTCATGACTGACGATGACGATAGTTACGCCGAGTTGTTCGTTAATTTTTTTCAGTACGCTTAATATTTCTCGAGTTGTATTTGGATCTAAAGCAGAGGTTGGTTCATCACAAAGTAAAATCTTTGGGTTATTTGCAAGGGCTCTAGCAATCGCCACCCGTTGTTTTTGTCCACCACTTAATTGTCCAGGATATTTAGCTATCTGTTCTTCTAAGCCGACGAAGCGTAATACTTCAAGGGCTCGTTCTTTTCGTTCTGTTTTTGGATAATTAGCAAGCTCAAGGGCAACAAGGACATTATCCAAAATCGTTTTATTGTTAACAAGATTAAACTGTTGAAAAATCATGCCGATTGATTGCCTGGCAAGCCGCAATTTTTTGGCGGATAATTTCGTAAGTTCTTGTCCATCAACGACTACTTCTCCACTTGTAGGTATTTCTAATAGATTGATCATGCGAAGCAGTGTCGATTTTCCTGCTCCACTTCTCCCGATAACGCCATAAATATCGCCTTTATTAACGGATAAAGATATTGAGTCAATCGCATGAAATTCAGTTTTATTTTGAATATAAGTTCTCGTGACATTTGTTAATTTGATCATTTTTTTGCATCCTTTGCCGGTAAATTGAATGGTGACAAAAAGGGCAATCATCCTAACGCTTTTCTTTTCATCTATCAATATTAGTTAATGAAAATAGAAAGAACTTTAATAGAACTAACCATTCGTTATTATAACGTAAAATTAAAAGCAAAACAGGAAAAATGTTTGAGATTGAAACAGGTGATATGAATAAGAGAGGGAAGGCAATGTTTGTCCAAATATTTTTAGCGATTTATCATTAGATAGCAGAAGACTCCTTCCTAAAAAAAGGTATAACTTTTAGGTGGGAGTAGTTCAAGATATTCATCAAATTTTCACATTTGGTGGGTAAAGTTTAGTTAGGGGTTAGATTGCATATAAATTGAAACGGAAAATTTCAGCATACTACCGTTAGTGGAACTTTTTTAAACATTTCTTTATTTGTTCATTGATTAATTATCCTATGAGATTAAGGATAAGCCGTATGCCTACGGAGGTTTAATCTTACTACCTGTAATAATTATGGGCAATTCATTTTTTGATAAATCTCATCAACTAAGGAAATAAAGGGGAGCGATTATGATGAAATTTAATTTAAGTCAAACTGGGGCTTTTGAAGCAGATTTTGAATATGGGAAAATTGAAATTTCAAGCAATACGGAACTAGGCTTTCGGCCAGTACAACTACTTGTCTCATCACTTGCAGGATGTAGTGGAGGGCTTTTGAAAAAAATAATGGAAAAGAAACGAATTACTTTTGATTCCATTGAAATAGAGGCAGATATAAAGCGTAATGAAGAAGAAGCGAATAAAGTAACAAAAATAGCTTTCCATTTCATTGTTTATGGGAATAAATTAAACCAAACTCAAGTTCAAAAATCACTCGACCTTGCAGTAAAAAACTGTGCAATGATTCATTCTGTAAACAGTGCTATTGAGGTTGTTGAGACAATAGAAGTGAGAGAAAAGCAAAACATCTAACGGTTATGAGTACGGATAATACATATAATGAAATGTAGTAGTAGTTCATTTATGCTTACCTTTTCAGCCCATTTATCTATCAGAGTTCCAGTTATGTTTTGGAATATGGCTAAAAAAACGATCTCACATTTACCTATTAGGGTATATCGTGATGCTGAAATTTTTAAGGAGGTAAATTAGAGTGTCGAAAGAACATTGGGATAAAAGTTTTTCGGATAAAAATTTTGTCTACGGTGAGAAAGAAAATAAGTTTATACATGACATGAGTGAGATCATTCCAGTTCAATCAAAAGTCGGTTGTTTTGCAGAAGGGGAAGGTCGGAATGCGGTTTATTTAGCCAAATTGGGTCATGACGTGACGGCTTATGATCAATCTGTTATTGGTCTTAAGAAAACGGATGCACTAGCTAGAAAAAATAATGTTACTGTTGAAACTGTTGCAATTGATTTGACGAAAGAAAAAGTGCAAAATAATCAATTTGATGCGACGATTATGGTATTTGGTCATGTCCCAAAAAACAATCAGCAGTTTTTAATAAAAAATATGATAGATTCGGTTAAATTCGGAGGATATGTCATTTTTGAAGTTTACTCTGAAGACCAACTTAAATATCAAACAGGCGGTCCTCAATCTATTGACATGTTATATAACCCAACAGAAGTATTAGGGTGGATTAAAAATTACCAATGTATTCACTTTTATTATGGTGAAGTAATACGAAATGAAGGAAAAAGACATGCTGGATTAGGGCATGTCATTCAAGTTGTTATAAAGAAATAGTTAAATGTACGGAGATAAAGGACTCTGGTAAATCCATTCGTGGGGATGAAATGATATTATATCCGCCCCATTTCAGACTACATTAAAAAGCGATTTAAAATAGGTTGACAAATTACCCCTAGGGGTATAATATAAGATCATATGATTGAAATCCACATGTGGAGCTAGTAAATATTATGAAAGTCGTAAAAAATACGACTTTTTAATTACAACAAATAAATACCTATGCGGGTATTTGTATTAATGGATAAAAGGAGGTAGTTGAATGATTCAAGTGAATATGCAGTTAGATGCAAAAGGTTTAGCTTGTCCGATGCCAGTTGTTAAAACGAAAAAAGCAATTACTGATTTGGAAGAAGGCCAGGTAGTAGAAGTTCAAGCAACTGACAAAGGATCAAAAGCAGATTTAGCTGCTTGGGCAAGTTCTGTTGGACACCAATACCTTGGAACAGTCGAAGTAGACGACGTTCTTTATCATTATATTCGCAAAGGGTCCAATGAGCCAGAAGTTAAAGAAACTTTCGATCAGACTGTTTCCCTTCATGAGATTGAATCACGCAATGGTTTAATCTTAGATGTTCGCGAATCCGCAGAATATGCATTCGGTCATATAGACGGTGCAAAATCTATTCCAATGGGAGAACTAGAATCTCGTCTAGAAGAATTAGATAGAGAACAGGAAATTTATGTGATTTGCCGCACAGGGAACCGCTCTGATTTAGCGGCACAGTTATTAGCTAAAAATGGTTTTACAAGAGTATTTAACGTTCTACCAGGAATGAATGAGTGGAACGGTAAAATAAAAAAAGAAATTTAGGAGGAATTTAATTATGTCAGAAAGAGTAGCTATTATTGCCGCAAACGGAGGTCTGTTTGATGGATACAAAGTATTTAACATCGCAACTGCAGCGGCAGCATCAGAAAAAGAAGTTCAAATCTTTTTCACGTTTGAAGGACTTAACTTGATTCACAAACAGGGAATGCATCATTTAGAAATGCCAGAAGGAAAGGAACATTTTGCAGAAGGATTCAAAAAAGCAAATGTACCTTCTATTCCAGAATTAGTGGAAATGGCTCAAGAACTTGGTGTTAAATTTATTGCATGTCAAATGACGATGGATGTTATGGGACTTTCGAAAGATGACTTTATTGAAGGAATCGAAGTTGGTGGGGCAGTAACCTTTTTAGAATATGCTAAAGATGCATCACCAACTTTAACATTTTAACAAATTTATATGAAGAAAAATGCAGTGGAGGTAATCTCTACTGTAAAAAACGAATTCAAGTATACGTAAGGGGGTAACTAGAGGTGACAGTGAGCAAATGGACAGCAGAACAAGTTGCTCGAAAAGTTATTGACAACGAAGAATTATTTATATTGGACGTCAGAAACAGTGATGCATTTGAAGATTGGAAAATCGAAGGACACAAGTTTGAGTATTTAAATATACCATACTTTGAGTTATTAGACGGAGTAGAAGAAATTTTACCTCAACTTCCGAATGAGAAAGATATATTAGTTGTTTGTGCGAAAGAAGGCTCTTCTGTAATGGTAGCAGAAATGCTGTCGGAAGCTGGACGTGAGGCTGCTTACCTTGAAGGTGGAATGAAATCCTGGAGCAGTTACTTAGAACCAATTAAAGTTTCCGATTTAGAAAAAGGTGGCGAATTATATCAATTCGTACGTCTTGGTAAAGGTTGTCTATCTTATATGGTAATCTCAGGCGGGGAAGCGGCAATTGTTGATGCGGTACGTTTCACAGATGTATTCACTAATTTCGCAAAAGAAAAAGGTGTGCAAATTAAACACGTCTTTGATACACATCTACATGCTGATCATATTTCGGGTGGACGTCACATTGCAGCTGAAACGGGTGCAACATATTACTTACCACCAAAAGATGCAACAGAAGTAGTATTTGATTATACCCCACTAACTGATGGCTTAATTGTAAAAATCGGAGAATCTCAAATTGATGTAAATGCTCTTTATTCACCAGGTCATACAATTGGCTCTACATCATTTGTAATTGACAACCAGTATCTTTTAACAGGTGATATTCTGTTTATTGATTCAATTGGCCGCCCAGATTTAGCAGGACTTGCGGATGACTGGGTAGGCGATTTACGTGAAACGCTTTATAGTCGTTATCGTGAGCTAGCTGAAGACTTAGTTGTTTTACCTGCACATTTCATGATTATAGATGAATTAAATGGTGACGGTACGGTGGCAAGAAATCTAGGTGATCTATTTAAAGATAACCATGGGCTAAATATTGAAGACGAAGCTGAATTCCGTCGCACAGTTACGGATAATCTACCACCGCAGCCAAATGCGCACGAACAAATTCGTCAAGTGAACATGGGTAAAATTACACCTACCCAGGATGAGCAAACGGAAATGGAGATAGGACCGAACCGTTGTGCAGTTCGGTAAAAAAAGTTTTTCATGAGTTTCAAAACTTAATAAAAATATCATTTTAAAAATGGATGTCATAGAAGTTTTTTTAAAAATACACTGATCTTCGGATGCAATTATCAGATAGGTGAATAACTACCTATCGACTAAATATGGAGGAGAGATTAATATGAATGTTTCCAAAACAATAGATGCCACTGGGCTCTCATGTCCAATGCCTATCGTTAAAGTAAAAAAAGCAATGGATACAATTAATTCGGGTGAAGTACTCGAAGTATTAGCAACTGATCAAGGCACACTAAGTGATATCCCAGCATGGGCTAAAACGGGTGGTCACACCATTTTGGAACAAAAAACTATAGAAGAGGTTTTATACTTCTATATTCAAAAATCTTAACAAAACCTAATAGCGAGTAGTAAATACTACTCGCTATTATAAATTAGAAAGAAGGCTTATTAATGGATTTAACTTTTATCATCATTGTATTTGCAATCGGTTTTATTGGTTCATTTTTATCTGGAATGCTTGGCGTTGGCGGTTCAATTATAAAATATCCAATGCTGTTATATATTCCACCATTATTCGGCCTAGTAGCATTTACAGCTCATGAAGTATCTGGAATTAGTGCGGTACAAGTGCTATTTGCTTCTATTGCTGGAGTATGGGCATACCGTAAAGGAGGATATTTAAATAAACAGCTAATCCTCTATATGGGAGGAGCTATACTAATTGGTAGCTTAGTCGGTAGTTATGGATCTAGCTTCTTATCTGAACAAGTAGTGAATGTCGTATACGGTATTCTTGCGGCAATTGCAGCCGTGATGATGTTTGTACCAGTAAAGAAAATAGATGAAAAACCATTAAGTGAAGTGACCTTTAATAAGCTACTTGCAGTCATTTTAGCTTTAATTGTTGGGGTAGCCTCGGGAATTGTTGGTGCAGCAGGTGGATTTTTATTAGTACCAATTATGTTAACTGTATTACACATCCCAACGCGAATGACAATTGCAACTAGTCTTGCAGTAACTTTTATCTCTTCAATCGGTGGAAGTATTGGAAAGCTCGTAACTGGTCAAGTAGATTATTGGCCTGCTTTTATTATGATTATCGCTAGTCTCTTAGCTGCACCACTTGGAGCAAAAGTAAGTAAAAAGATGAATACACGTATCTTACAAATAATTTTGGCATTAATGATAGCTGGCACAGCAGTAAAGATTTGGTTAGATATTTTAATTTAGTCGTAAAAATGTTTACTTTCAACGGATTGTCGGAAGACTGGGTATAGTTAAAAGAAAACTTTCTTGACTTTACACAAAATATAAATATAGCGATTGGCTTATATTAACCAATATTTATGATTTTTGGGAATAACGGTCTAACGGAGGATTATAAGGTTGTGTGAGTAAAAATTATAAAAATTACTGAAAAGAGGCTAGAAGCGTACAAGTTTTGAGCCTTTTTTATTTAGGACGAATAGAGGATTTTAACAAAACGTCTAGAAATGTTTAATTAGACATTTATATTAGGCTTATGAATAAGGGGAAAAGGAAATGTTTGCACAATTATTGATGGGAATTTTTTTTATAATAAGAGGAACTG
>CALKAL010000139.1 GCA_937983065.1 uncultured Bacillaceae bacterium
ATTCAAAGACGAAAACTGGCGAAATCATTTCCCGGGTAATAAATGATGTCGAACAGACGAAGACATTTGTCGTAACAGGTCTAATGAATATATGGCTAGACATGGTCACTATTTTGATTGCTATCGGAATTATGCTGACGATTGATCCGCTTTTAACATTAGCGGCAATTGTTCTATTTCCGTTATACGGGTTTTTCGTAAAATATTTTTATTCCCGATTAAGAAGTTTAACGCGAAAACGTTCCCAAGCTTTAGCTGAAGTGCAAGGGCATCTCCACGAAAGAGTTCAAGGAATCCCTGTCACTAGAGGTTTTGCCTTAGAAGATTTCGAGCAGGAAGAGTTTACGAAACAAAACGGTAAATATTTAAAACGAGCGCTCGATTTTACGAGCTGGAATGCGAAATCTTATTCAGTGACCCACACGATTACAGATATTGCCCCTTTAATCGTTATCGGTTTTGGCGGTTATTTTGTCATTACAGGTAGCGTCAGTTTAGGAAGTATGGTTGCTTTTATAAGTTATATTAGTCTCGTTTATAATCCGTTACGCCGACTAGTTAATTCGTCAACTTTATTGACACAATCTCATGCATCGATGGACCGAGTTTTTGAATTTTTAGATGAGCCGTACGATATTACGGATCGTCCGAATGCGAAGCCGCTCACTCGTGTTCATGGTGATATTAGTATCGAAAATGTTACTTTCCGTTATGACGATGAAGAAAATGACGTATTAAAAAATATTAATTTATCGGTCAAAAAAGGAGAAACAATCGCTTTAGTCGGAATGAGTGGTGGTGGAAAATCGACGTTAGTGGGATTAATTCCTCGCTTTTACGACGTGACAGAAGGAGCGATTAAAGTTGACGGGATTGATATTCGCAATTTAAAAGCCCGAAGCCTTCGCGATAAAATTGGTATGGTGTTACAAGATAATATTTTATTTAGTGATACGGTTGCTACAAATATTCGAATGGGTAAGCCTGAAGCGACGGATGAAGAAATTATTCAAGCCGCTAAAGCAGCCAATGCCCATGATTTTATTATGGAATTACCCCATGGATACGAAACACAAGTCGGAGAAAGAGGCGTTAAACTTTCAGGAGGGCAAAAACAACGAATCGCGATTGCCCGTGTATTCTTAAAAAACCCACCGATTCTCATTTTGGATGAAGCAACATCGGCTCTTGATTTAGAAAGTGAGCATTTGATTCAAGAAACGTTAGAAATTTTAGCCGAAGAGCGAACGACATTTATCGTTGCCCACCGTTTATCAACAATCACACACGCCGATCGCATCATTTTAATTAACCATGGGGAAATAAAAGAAGAAGGAACCCATGAACAGCTGATGCAGCAAAAAGGGTTATATTACGATCTATATCAAGTTCAAGAGCTCGATTCCACGAAGGAAAAAGTGCTGATTGAACGTTAATCAAATTGATCTAAGGCATAATTGAAAGATGATAAATAATACGAATAAAAAGAGAAAATTAATTTAAGAAAAGCAGGTCTTTAGTTTATTTCTAGGGACCTGTTTTTTATTTTTTTACGGATTTTAAATTTGTAACTACTAAACGATTCTTTTCATATAGTAAAAAAATAGGTTAATGTGGAGGAGAGTGTCAAAATGTATATTCGATATCATGATGCAGCATCGTATCGGGGTCATCCTGAACGGCAGACGATGCAAAGTCAACCAGAAGGCGGAGGAGAAAATGTAGGGCGAGAACCGAATTTAGTTGAGAACGCAGTTTTACAGAGGCTTTACCCTAATATTGTCGTCCTAAGGGGCAACCTTGATGAAAATAAAGTGGCATTAAGCTTTGACGACGGGCCAGATATTCGTTTTACACCAGCCGTCCTGCAAGTTTTAAACGAGTATAACGTTAAAGCAACTTTTTTCCTTATGGGTGCGAGGGCATGGGAGCATCGGGGCATCGTAAGAACGATTCAAAACGAAGGACACGCAATCGGTAACCATACGTATTGGCATCCAAATTTAACGGAAGAAAGTTTAGGAAGAACTGAATGGGAAGTAAGAGCGACGAACGAAACGCTTGAGCAAATTGTTGGCTTTCAACCGCGATTATTCCGTCCTCCGTATGGCGCATTAAATCAAGAGATTGTTGAACTGTTAGGTGAAATGGGTCAAACCGTAGTTTTATGGAATGTTGACTCACTAGATTGGAAACAGCTAGGTGCAGATGTCATTGCCGATAACGTGTTAGGTAATACGATACCAGGCTCAATCATTCTTATGCACGATGGTGGGGATTGGACGATGGATTTATCAGGGACAGTTAATTCACTGCATGAAATTATTCCTCGCTTACAACGAGGAGGGATGGAATTTGTCACCATCCCCGAATTACTTAATGTTAGTGAAGCAAAGCCGTGAAAAGATGACGTGCTTTTCATTTAAAAAACTTTGGGCTAACAATTCAAAATAAATTACTGATGTTTTTGATAGCTATTTAATAATCTTCTAAAATGCATGAGCTCATTATGATAATCCATTAACGTTGAAGCAAGCGGGAGCAATTTAAACCGAACAGCTAAATCTTCAGACTGTTCATCCATTAAATGCTCGACAAGATCAGGAATATTTGAATGAAGGGCATCGACATTTGAAATGCCATTATTTCGAATACGTCCTAAATACGTTAATAATAAATTTTCATGGGTACTTAAAGTATTATCAATTTCTTCAACGAGCATTTTATTTAAATCATCATCAATATGCTCAATATCGTAATCAAGCTTATGCAAATTTTGTAAGACGGTTAATGCTTTTTTACTCGTATCAATCATTTGCCTGAATAAAACAAGCTTTCTCGCCCGATTGTATGCTTTCTTTTGCGAATAAATCCTTTCACCTGTAAAAAATATATACGTCTGATCAATTTGACTAATTTCTTTTTCAAGCCGTTTTATTTCTTTCTTTAGCGCAGGCTGATTTGATAAATGCCTCGTTGTGACACGAATCCATTGTATAATGTCCGCCGTCGTATCATTAATATGTTTAAAAAGTCGCGTTTCATATTTTGGCGGTAAAAAGACGAGGTTAACGACGAAAGCAGAAATAATGCCAATCATAATTGAGGCGATTCTAATTCCAGCAAACTCTAAGAAAGGCAAATCCGTTGATTCCATAATCGCAATGACCGTTATAATCGCAATATGAGTAGCATCTTGATTCATCTTTAATAACATACAAATGCCGATGACAATCATAATTCCAAGTCCGATGAGAAACGGTTCATTTCCAATCGTTAATACTAAAGCAATCGCCAAAATCGCACCGAGAATATTCGCTTGAATTTGTTGAAAAATCGTATGAACAGAGCTTTCAATCGACGGTTTAATGGACGAGACTGCAGCAATCGCAGCAGCAAAAATTCCAGCTTTAAAACCAAAGGCACTAGCGATATACAAGGCAATTGCCGTTGCTAACCCTGTTTTAAAAGCTCTTGCACCTAATTTCATTAATTAATCTTCCTTTTTATAAAATACTAGTTTGTTATTTTATGCGTGTCTATCAATTTTTATTGTAATCCTATCCTATGAAAAAGAAAACAAAAAAATAGCCTTTTGCGTAAATTGCAAAAGGCTTCAGTCTGGTAATACCAGAAAGGAAGGGAGTTTCAAAACATGAATCCTTAATAAAGGGGTAATCCATAAGATTCTGAATTATCTATATTTTAGCATACAAAAATTAAAATACAACAACTTTTTTAAAAAAATTTATAAAAATTATAATAGATTCGTCTAAACGAAGAAAAAAGCTGTTCTCCAAGTTTAAATTCAACTTAGAAAACAGCCTTTGTACGTCCGATTAGTTTTGACTCATTTCTTTAAAGCTTTGATCAACGGCCTTTAACGTTTCATCTATTTCTTTATCGGTATGAGCCATCGTTAAAAACCACGCTTCGTATTTCGAAGGGGCTAAGTTAACGCCATGCTTTAACATTTGTTTAAAAAATTTCGCGAACATTTCACCATCACTATTTTCCGCATCTTCATAGTTCATCACTTTTTTATCCGTAAAGAAAACGGTGAGGGCACCTTTTAAGCGATTGATCGTAATCGGTATGTTATATTTACTCGCTAACGATAAAATGCCTTCTTCTAACCTTCCACCAAGTCGATCTAATTCTTCGTAAATCTGAGGATCATTTAAAATAGTTAAGCAAGCAATTCCAGCAGCCATCGATAACGGATTTCCTGCCATCGTTCCTGCTTGATAAGTTGGGCCTAGCGGAGCGACCTGTTCCATAATATCAGCCCGACCACCGTAAGCTCCAATCGGCGTTCCTCCACCAATAATTTTACCTAAAGCAGTTAAATCTGCTGTAACTCCAGTTAATTCTTGGGCACTTCCGTAATGAAAACGGAATGCCGTAATCACTTCATCATAAATTAATAAACTTCCATTATTATGAGTCAACTGTTTAACCTCTTCAAGGAACCCAGGATTCGGTTCAACAATACCGAAA
The DNA here is from genome assembly GCA_937983065.1 of uncultured Bacillaceae bacterium. Classification (GTDB taxonomy): domain Bacteria; phylum Bacillota; class Bacilli; order Bacillales; family Alkalibacillaceae; genus CALKAL01. The sequence continues at coordinate 4,501 of CALKAL010000139.1, forward strand.
TTCCCGACAATCGGTTCAACGAGGACAGCCGCGATATCATCACCAAATTTTCGAATCGCCTCTTTTAACGGCTCCGTTTCATTAAATGGAACTGTAATCACTTCTTGAGCGATACTTTCTGGCACACCAGCCGAATCAGGTGTACCGAGTGTTGAAGGACCAGAGCCAGCTTCAACGAGAACTAAATCGGCATGACCGTGATAACAGCCAGAAAACTTCACGATTTTATTCCGTTTTGTATACGCCCGCGCAACCCGAATTGTTGACATAACAGCTTCTGTTCCCGAATTCGTAAACCGGACCTTATCTAAAGAAGGTATTGCCTCTTTCAATTTTTTCGCAAAGGTAATTTCTAATTCAGTCGGAGTTCCAAATAAAATGCCATTTTCACTCACTTCTTTTATTGCCTCAGTAATTTTCGGGTGGGCATGTCCAGTAATAATTGGCCCGTACGCCGATAAATAATCGATATATTTATTACCGTCAACATCCCAAAAATAAGCTCCCGAAGCCTTTTTCATAAAGACAGGCGCCCCTCCACCGACTGCTTTAAAATGTCGAGATGGGGAATTCACTCCACCGACGATATGTTGTTCGGCTTCTTTAAATAGTTGTTCTGATTGATTTCGGTTCATTCTTCTACCCCCAAAAAATAAATTCGTATTCATTTTATCATACTCTAAAAGTTCAACGTTTCATGAAGGGGACAAGTAGCTCATATAATTAAATGATCAATTGTAAATAGGTGATAAAATGAATATATTCGTTATTATATTAGTTGCCGTCATCGTAGGGATGAGCATATATATATTTCTTGCCAGTACAGGCGTTAGAAGTTCTTTTTCAACGGAATTATTTATCGCTTTTTTAGTCATTTATTCTATTTTAATGATTGGATTTGCCTTAGTGTATTATTTATTAGCGGATATGGGAATGGATGTTTTAGAGGATCGTTCCCTCCATATCGGTAAACCATTTGAAAGATTACTTCAAGCAGTATATTTCAGTGGCGTGACTTTAATGACAGTCGGCTACGGAGACTTATCACCGATTGGAGTGGCCCGCTTTTTCGCCCTCACCGAAGCGACAATCGGCTATTTACTTCCCGCAGCCCTTTTATATAAATTAATGAACTCTTGAACGACTCACCACTTAGCTAACGCACGAGTTGGGAGCTTCTCATTTCTCCGTCGAAATTAGCCTTTCATTTCCAGGAGCGTTACTTCGGGTTGTATTGCCCTAAATGTTCGACATTTAAAAATGAAGGATTGCAGGAGAAAATATTGAATTCTATTTAATAGAATGAATTGTTATGACATCGAAAAGGTAGGGATCATTATTAACAAGATTAGTCTATTACTACTTACTATTTTATTGTTGTTAGTTGGCTGTCAAAAGCTAGACTTTGAACGAGAAGGTCCGTTTGCTGTTTATACGTACTACATTCTCGGCCCAGATGATTACCGTAATTTTTACCAAACGGTTATTTCAGTTTATGATGATGGACAAGTTCTGTTAACGACAAAGGAAAACGATGATTTACAAATTGGTCCTGATGCGCCCCGTGTTGAAACGAAAGTCAATCGGGAACAAATTGTTGAACTTCAACAGCTCATTGAAACGAATAAACTATGGCAATCGGAGGAAGATTTATCTGATTACGACAGTGTAGACGGGGCATCCCAATATATTACGATCCATTTAACAGATGAAAGTAAAACAATTGGTGGCCAAAATCCAAATGATGAATCGTTTTTGAAAGTGTTTAATTACATCCATCATTTAATTGATCCGGATGAATTTTCAGCTTGGCATGACGACATAAGGGAATATATTTACGAAAGAAATCCAGATTAAAGAGGGCATTTTATTTTAGCTTTTGAATATTTACGAGTAATGACAAAGCGTTCTTTTTAAGGAAGTAGAGAACATAGACAGGCAGGGCACCCCAATCAATTAAGTTAGGAAATTTTCGTGAAACGGTTATGAAGGGCTTGTAGTTCACATTAAGTGATGTTTGTCTTATCATTACAGTAGAAAGGAGAATGTAAAATGAGTGTAGAAGTAGGTAAAAAAGCACCCGATTTCACTCTCCCCGCAAGTAACGGAGAAGAAGTCAGTTTAAAGGATTATCGAGGTAAGCATGTCGTATTATATTTTTATCCGAAAGATATGACGCCAGGCTGTACGACCCAAGCGTGTGATTTTAGAGACAATCACGAAAACTTTGAAGCATTAAATGCTGTCATTCTCGGGGTTAGCCCAGATCCGTTAGCAAGTCATGAAAAATTTATTAACAAATACGACTTGCCGTTTTTGCTATTAGCGGATGAAAATCAAGAGGTCGCGAAAATGTATGACGTTTGGAAGTTAAAGAAAAACTTCGGCAGAGAATATTACGGCATTGAGCGCTCGACATTTATTATTGATAAAGACGGTAACTTAGTGAAAGAATGGCGAAAAGTTCGTGTCAAAGACCATGTTGAGGAACCCCTTAACTTTATTAAAGAAAATTTATCTTGAATAAAGGGTAGTTGGGGTTTGTTGATTACAAAGTGAAGTGTTAGTTATAGAAACG
>CALKAL010000140.1 GCA_937983065.1 uncultured Bacillaceae bacterium
AAAGAAAATAGGAATTGACGACAGACTATTTTGTTTAGTTTTCAAGGTTCAAATTTTTGAAGCATTATTACTATAACATCTAACTCTTTTGTGAATCAACAGGAAAAACTTTCATTTGTTTTTAAACTCATTTGTTTTCCCTGACAAATACATTATAGCACGAAATCACGAATTATGTCAACCTATTTTCGTCACCATTAAAAAAGCGACAGTAATTATTATAAAACAACATATTTGATTTGTCAACAATTACGACTCGTGATTTATTCGAGATATACATCTTTATATTCACCTTTTAAAAAGCGAACGATAAATATCATTACGTGGTACACGAAAGAAGTCAAGTTCTTTTTTTAAAACTCTTTTTCACCTTTCCACTCAAGCATACCGCCTTTTAAGTTGTAAACTTTATACCCGTTTTCTTGTAGAAATAAACTCGCTCTGTGACTTCTTCCCCCTGAACGACAAACCATAACATATTCATTGTCTTTATGAAATTCATCGAGTTTTTCTGGAATAGAGCCGAGAGGAATGTGAATCGCGCCTGGAATCATTCCTTTAGCTACCTCGTCATCTTCTCTTACATCGACAATGACATATTTTTTTTCATCTAACTTTCTTTCTAATTCCTCCGTTGTCATTTCTTTAATTTCTTTATCCATAATAATATCACCTACTTAATTAATATTTTGCTTTTTCATCATATGAAAAAATAAAGGAATGTGTCAACTCATTTACTTTCCTGAATCTTTTATAACTAAAAAAATAAAATTTGTTTCCTTATATGAATAATCCTCAATCCATCCCACAAAAAAATTCTACTTATATATCATATGTCCAAGCATTCAATAAAATAACACCAACTATAATAAAAAAATTACGCATGGTGCTCATAAACAGGAAGCTTCCTAATTAATGAGAGGATTACTTCCGGTGAGCTCCATGCGTTTCTTATGCCCCATTCAATGCGTCTTTAAAAAATCGTATAAAAATCGAAAGCAGGCAAAACTCCGTAAAAACTTCGTGAAAAATCTTACAAGGTGAATTAATTCGCTACGATATTTACTAATTTTCCAGGAACGGTGATTATTTTCCTTACTGTTTTTCCTTCAATCCATTCTTGAACTTTTTCATGATTTAATGCAATTTCTTCTAACTCTTCCTTCGTTGCATCTTTATTAACGAAAGCCTTTGCTCTAACTTTCCCCATTACTTGCAGGACAATTTCGACTTGATCTTCTACTAGCTTTGACTCGTCATACGTTGGCCAAGGTTCATAAGTAATTGTACCTTCGTTGCCAAGTAACGACCATAATTCCTCTCCGATATGTGGAGCAACGGGAGAAAGTAATTTAACGAACCCTTCTGCATACGATTTTGGTAATCGATCCGCCTTGTAACATTCATTAATAAATGTCATCATTTGTGAGATAGCGACATTAAAGTGAATCCCTTCATAATCTTCGGTCACTTTTTTCACTGTTTCATGATAAATTTTATCTAAAGCTTCATTCGGTTCGTCTTTAATTTTTTCCGAAAGATGTCCGTCATCCGTTACAAATAAACGCCAAATGCGATCTAGAAATCGTCGTGCACCATCTAATCCTTCTGTGCTCCATGCTTTCGATGCTTCTAAAGGTCCCATAAACATTTCGTAAAGACGAAGGGTGTCTGCACCGTGAGATTCTACAATATCGTCTGGATTAACGACATTACCCTTTGATTTACTCATTTTTTCGTTACCTTCACCGAGAATCATCCCTTGGTTGAATAGCTTTTGAAACGGCTCCTTCGTTGGCACGACTCCGATATCGTAAAGTACTTTATGCCAAAAACGAGCATAAAGAAGGTGAAGGACGGCATGCTCTGCACCACCAATATAAATATCAACGGGTAACCATTTTTTCAATAACTCAGGATCTGCAATGACTTCATCGTTATCAGGGTCAATATACCGAATGTAATACCAACAGCTCCCCGCCCATTGAGGCATCGTATTCGTTTCGATTCGCCCTTTTTTACCTGTTTCAGGATTTTCAACTTCTACCCAATCTTTTATATTTGCTAAAGGTGATTCTCCAGTTCCGGACGGTTTAATATTATCTGTTTTAGGTAGTTGTAATGGTAAATCTTCTTCATCAATCGTACTAATCGTACCGTCTTCCCAATGAATGATTGGAATTGGCTCTCCCCAATAACGTTGACGGCTAAATAACCAGTCGCGAAGGCGGTAAGTTATTTTTTTAACCCCGTAATTATTTTGCTCTAACCAATCAATCGACTTTTGAATCGCTTCTTTATTATTAAGTCCATTTAAAAAATCTGAGTTCACGTGCTTGCCATCTTCTATATAAGCTTCTTTTTCAACATTTCCTCCCGAGACGACTTCAACAATTGGTAAGTCAAATTTTTTCGCGAATTCGTAGTCACGCTCATCATGGGCAGGAACAGCCATGATTGCTCCAGTCCCGTAAGTCATTAAAACGTAATCAGCAATCCAAATTGGCATTTTTTCTCCGCTAGCTGGATTAATAGCATAGCTTCCAGTGAAGACACCTGTTTTTTCTTTTGCTAAATCAGTCCGTTCTAAATCACTTTTTGATTGCACGTCTTCTATATACCGCTCAACATCACCTTTTTGCTCTGGAGTCGTAATATCGTTAACGAGAGGATGCTCAGGTGAAAGAACGGCATACGTCGCACCGAAAATTGTATCAGGTCTCGTCGTAAAAGCTTTAAACGTCTGATTATGCCCATCAATTTTAAACGTAATTTCTGCTCCTTCAGATTGTCCAATCCAATTGCGCTGCATATCTTTAATACTCTCAGGCCAATCGAGCTCTTCTAAATCTTCTAGGAGACGATCAGCATATTCGGTTATTTTAAGAACCCATTGACGCATCGGTTTTCGAATGACTGGGTGCCCACCGCGCTCACTTTTTCCGTCAATGACTTCTTCGTTTGCTAAAACCGTTCCGAGAGCAGGACACCAGTTAACAGGGACTTCATCAACATAGGCTAATCCTTTTTCATACAGTTTAATGAAAATCCATTGCGTCCATTTATAATAGCTCGGATCTGTCGTATTAATTTCCCGGTCCCAATCGTAAGAAAACCCGAGTGATTTAATTTGCCGTTTAAACGTTTGGATATTTTTTTCAGTAAATTCTGCTGGATCATTCCCTGTATCTAACGCATATTGCTCTGCAGGTAATCCGAAAGCATCCCACCCCATCGGATGTAATACTTCGTAGCCTTGCATTCGTTTAAAGCGTGAAAGAATATCTGTTGCAGTGTAGCCCTCTGGATGACCGACATGAAGTCCTGACCCTGAAGGATACGGAAACATATCGAGCGCATAATATGGTGGCTTATCGCTATACACATCCGTTTTAAACGTTTTATTTTCTTCCCAAAATTGCTGCCACTTCTTCTCAATTTGTTGATGATTGTAAGCCATCGAACGAACCTCCTAATGTTTAAAATAAATAAAAAAACCCCCAATCCCAAAAATCATGGGACGAGAGTTGTATACCCGTGGTACCACCCAAATTAGTGCATGAAAAAAGTTTGCACTCACTTGAATCCTTAACGCGGATGAACGGTACGTATTACTGGCTTTTTCATACGTACAACTACAAAGGCGAGTTCAAAAGAGGTAAGGATAACTTTCACCAGCCGTTATCTCTCTATTCTTACCGAGCTTTTTACTACTCCTTCATCTTCGTCTTTACTTAATTTAAATTATATTCTATGTAGTCATTTCTCGTTTGTCAAGCTAAATTAATTTTTCGTCTATTTCAAGATATTTTTGAAGCTGTTTAGATTAATGCATTAAACACCTTTTACATACGGCAAATAAAGCTGTAATAGTAGAAGGCGATTCGGAATATTATTTATAAAATTGGGCTTTACTTGAAAAACAATCTTAAAAATGGTGATAAACATGATTAAGAAATTCGGTTTGTTATTTTTAATAGGAATATTAGTTGGGTGTAGTAGCACTAATGATAATTCAGAAATAACTTATGAAGAAGTGTACGATTCTATAAAGAAGATTTCAAATGATGATAACCCGCTTTTCGAATATATATCTATTAGTGATGTAGAAAATTATGAATTAAATAAAATAGATGAATTAGAATACGACCTCTCATTCACGTTCACAGTTGAAAATATCACTGACAATGACTTGACAGTAAGTTTTATCGGGTATGTTCCTGAACCTTTAAAGTCATATTTTTTAGCTCGGGAAACTTTCGAAACGGTTGATGTGACTTTAAAACCTGGTCAAGAAATGGACAATTCTTTTAGTGTTCTTGTTCTAAATCCAAATAAACTAGGGAAAACAGCTCGAGAATTTCTTGACGAGTATGGGGAAAGGCTTTATATGCATTTTATTATTGATGGGGAAAACTATTATTATGAGTTAAATATTAAATAGCAGTTGTTTGATCACCCAAAAAGAAGTTGGGACATAACTAAAGGAGAGGGTCGAAAACCTAAACGTTGGGTCTATAACGTTTTTAGGTTTACCAACCCAATCTCCTTTTTTTCTTTTCATCTATATCCCCGCCTATTTCAAATCATCACTTTTAGCTTACCTCTGATAAAATTTTTCAGTTAAAATAAAAATGATATTATAACATTGTACTTAATCATTTAGGATGTGAATTTTCATGAAACAAATTATCCCTTTTGCCCATGATTATTTAAAAAGTAGTGTCCAACAAGGGGAAATTGTCGTTGATGCGACGCTCGGAAATGGCCACGACAGCTTATTATTAAGTGAGATTGTCGGAGAAAATGGTCGAGTCATTGCCTTTGATATTCAAGAGGAAGCGATTGAAACGTCAAAAGCTTTATTTAAATCCCACGGAAAAACGAATATTCATTGTTTTTTAAAGGGCCATGAACAAGCCGAAAAAGCCCTTACCGAATTAAACGTTAAAGAAATTGGTGGAGCGATTTTTAACCTCGGCTACTTACCTAATAGTAATCACGAAATAACGACTGAAGGAAAAACGACAATTGCAGCGTTTGAGCAGCTTTTTAAACGATTAAAACGGAAACGATATATCGTCTTTGTCGTTTATCCTGGGCATGCTGAAGGAAAGAGGGAAAAGAATGAATTGTTGAGTTATTTTAAACAATTCCCATCCTCCACCGCGGATATAATTACTTACCAATTAGTGAACCGGAGTGACAAAGCGCCTTTTGTCGTAGCTGTTTATAAAAAATAATATTTACATAGAAACAGCGTAAAAAAACCGATTAGTCATCTAAATTTTTTCGGCGTTTCCATTTTCGGTACATGCGGGCATTCCAATAAATGACCTTTGCCTTTTTTCCTGCATGGTTTAAAATGTCCGATTTTTGTTTTTTCCCATCGTTTAATTCGAACGTTTTATCATCGGACAAATATAAGCCGACTAAGCCTGATTGGATGAGCTGGTGAAAGGAATAGTCAGGTAGTTGGGACGTGCTCGTTAAACTATTCGTAATGAAATGCTGCAAGCGGCTAACCATTTCGGGTTCGTCATCATAATAAAAACAGAAATTTAAATCTCCCTCGTCCTCGTCTTCCTTTTGATCAACATAGTAGTCGAGTAAAATATGTAAGCCTTGCACGTAAGGAAAATACGATTCGATAATCTCTTTTCCGAAGTATTTTTCGTTTAATGCATAAGAGATAAGGCAGAATATACCTAACGTCGAGCCTGATGCAGCGGAAAACTCGTACCAGGATAAATCTTCATGATCATTTTCTTTTTCAAACCAATTTGTTAGACGTGAAACTCGTTCGTCATGTTTAACATGTTTATGAACTTGTAAATCTATGTATAATGCTGCTAATCGTTTCACATACGGATAAATTTTTTCATAATTATTTATTTTAGCTGTCGTCTGTTGACACGTTTCAACTAATGAATATAAATAACCACCGTCATCTTGATCTTCTCTTTTTTCATAATAATTCGTTACGGTCGTCGGATGGGGCGAAATAGCATCCTCCATAGAACGGTGTAGCATTCGGAAATCTTCTGGATCTAATGATTTACTCCGGTCGCATAAATTATCTAAATAATCACTAATAGTTTGATAGGAAACGATGAATTCAATCGCATCCGTCCACCGTTTATCCGCTAAAACAGCATAAACAGACCCCCCTTCACAATGAAAGGTTTTCGACTCGATACTTGCAATTGCCTGCGTTTTTAACTCCTCATTCGGAATTTCGTAAGCTCGTTGTTTGATTTTTTCTAATTGTTGATGCACTTGCGGAAAAATATGACGATAACATGTCTTTAGCAATCCAACTAAATTCGTTGGTACTTTGATGCTCAAAAAATAACCCCCATTCGTTTAGTTTATTCGCTCGTTTATATAATGAAGCACGTCATTAAAAACTGTCTGACGTTCAGGTTCATTTAATAATTCATGAT
>CALKAL010000141.1 GCA_937983065.1 uncultured Bacillaceae bacterium
AGAATGGAGTTACATTAGGCCAAAGTCCGACTTTTAACTAATACTTTATGCTGACTGTCTTCCTATTGAACGACATAATCAATATTGAAATGATAAAGGATATTCGTTTGTGCAAAAAAAGAAGTTTGAATGATGTACAATATATTCGTTAATTCATCTTCTCTCTTTTCCCGTACAGTCGTGCACAAGCAATGATTATACAAATGATTGCAATCACATGGAGTAGAAACTCTAAATTAACGATATAAGATACTAGTTCTCCAACTGTAGTCCCCTGGCGATTAGCAAAACTTATAAATTCAGCCTCATAAACTGAAAATAGGAGCCTGAAAGAAACAACGATTAAATTTAAAATAAAATAGAATATGATTATAATGAAAAAGGATTTGTATTTTGAATGCTTCATCCCTTTAATACAAACAAAAATCCCAATTAAAAATAACAGAATGTAAATCGACTCATAAATATACATGTAGCTGATATCACCTCACTTTATACTACTGAATTATGGATTAGACAAAATGGGTAAATTCTAGTTACTACCAGTATATTCAATTCACACTAAATGTAAATACCGAATTATCTGTCAAGTTAAAATGCCAAAAAAAATTGAGCATCGAAAGCAGTGTACGATGCTCAATTTTATAATTATGTCTCTAAATTAAAATTAGAAAAACAGATCCCATAGCTTTTGCCAAAACCCTTTTTCCTCTTCTTCAATAATGACTTCTTCGACTTCCTCTTCAATTTTTATACTATCTGTTTTGATAACAAACTGAACGGAATTTATTTTTTCATTATTAGGTGATACGAAGGAAATGACATCGACATCGGACTTATCAAATTCAGACACCATTCGATCAATTTCTTCTTGCATTTGATCAGGTAAATCATTTGTGGAGTCGTATAATTGCTCAGTTCCATCATGGAGTTCTTTTACTCCATCATCTAATTCATTCGTCCCTTCTGCAAGCTCACTAATGCCTGAGTTGAGGTCGCCGTAGTTATTAGCTAATTGATCAACCCCATTTGTATATTCCCTTAAGCCGTCGTGGAAATCATCATAGTTTGATGATAATTGGGATAGCCCTTCTTTTAACTGAGATAAAGCGTTTAGCTGATCTAATTCACCCATTGATTCGTTTAACCCACTCGAAATATTATTTAAAACAGCTTCCATTTCATTTAAACCATCAACCATATCTGGTAAAACTAGATCAACAGCATTAAATGCATCTTTTACTTGAATGTAAGTGCCTTTTGCAGTTTGTGCAGCCTCGAATGTTTTAACTAATTCATCTATAATTTGCATACTTTCTTCATCATGCATATTTTTCATCAATAAGCTTGTAATTTCATCTTCCTCAATCGTCGCATCAGGTATTGCTAAAATTGCTTGATCTAATATGTCATAAACTTGGGAAAAACCGCTATGCAAATCTGACAATCCATCAGATAATTCGTTTAATCCTTTTGCTATTTCTTCAAGCCCACTCGGAAGTTCTGCGAGATCACTTAAATCCATGTCATCTAAACTGTCTGGCAAGCTCGTTACAATCGCATTTAATGCTTCACTAATCTGACTCGAGCCATCCACCAAGTCGGGGGAAGCTTGACTTAACTCATTAAAGCCATCGTTAAACTGGGCTGAGCCGTCGCGTAGCTCTGTCATACCATCATTTAACTCAGTTACTCCTTCGCTTAGTTCCCTTACTCCATCGTTCAGCTGACTAATTGCATCAGTTAATGATTCCATATCTTCAGTCATTTCATCCGTATCAGGTACATCAATTGACATCGAAGCAGGAACCGCAGCAATTTCAATGCCATCAAACTCAAAAGAAGTGACATCCGCTTCTACGGTAAACTGCGCATCGTTATCTGGCATGACGGTAAACGTAATTTGTTGATTTTTACCGGCATTTGCAATCATTCCATCAGGTGCATTAATATTTGTGAAAGTTTCCGTATTTAACGTCAACGATATTTGCAGTAAATAGCTTTCATAAAATATCGAATCAACGAGATCATTAGCTGATGTTTCTAAAACGATTTCAACATGTCCTTCTCTTCCTGCAAGCTCATCTGGATCTATTTTTTCTCCATTTAGAAAGTAAGAAATAGAAATATCCCATGGTAAAACGAACGGTTCAGTCATATTTCCCTGGTAATAAAACTTGCCTTTAGGCGCTTGAATGCTCACCTCACCATTTTCGTTTTCAACTTGAGATAAGTCCGTTAAATTTTTCACTTCTCGATAATGGCCTTCATCAACAATTAATCCAGGGTTGATCACTTCAAAAATGTTGACGACATAAACATCATCGATTTCACCAGTTGCTCGTAAATTAGCATAAACGACTTCATCCTTGTAAGCATAATCGCCTGGTCCAACTGTTTCTGCAGCTCCACCCTCTACGTCATCCTCGCCTGGATCAGCGGCTACATTAATTAAAAACGAGGGCAAGATAAGCATGAATACTAAAAGCATAATTAACCATTTATTTTTAATCATTTCGATCTCCCCTCTAAAAAATTTGATTTATATGTCGTTTTTGAAATGACTTTATCGAACACAATTAACAATGCTGGTAAAACGAATAACACCATGAAAAACGCGAGTAAGGCACCTCTTCCTACTAATAAGCCGATGGACGAAATGACGGGATTACTATTCGTAAACCATAAAATAAATCCGACACTCGCTAAAATCACTGCGGAAATTGATATCGAGAACGTCTTTCCATCAATCGTTTTCTTAACCGCTTCTTTCACAGACATATCTTTGCGAAGTTCCTTATACGTATCTGTAAATAAAATCGCATAATCAATAGTCGCCGCAAGCTGAACCGTACTAACGATGAGATAGCCGACAAAAATTAACGGCGTACTCGTAAAATACGGAATCGATAAATTAATCCAGACGGCAATCTGAATCGTAAGTAATAATACGAGAGGTAATGAAATCGACCTATAAGTGATCAATAATACGAGTCCTATCGTTAATATCGTTAACGTATTAACAACAGCATTATCCCTCGTCACCGTCGTTTTTATATCATACAATGTCACACTTTCGCCGAGGACAAGCCCCTCTTCTCCGTAATAATTTGAAACCGTACCTCTCACTTGCTCAACAATCGAAAAAGGAAGCTCTCCTTCTTTCCCCGCATTCGTCGTTAAAATAAGTCGCGAATAGTTTTCCGAGAAAAATTGATCCGTTATTTCCGTATCAAGATAATCAGGCGGAATCGTCGCATCTACGACATTGACGTACGACATTACACTTGTAACATAATTAATTCCCTCTAAATCTTGAACGAGCTCTTCTTCTTTTGCTAAATCACCATTCGGCACTAATACGACCATTTGCACCGCTTCGCCAAATACTTCCTCGACAGCCTTCACATCTTCACCAGCACGAGTACTTTCTGGATGTTCACCAATTCCGTAAATAAATGACGTACTACTTTGCGCTAAGAAGCTCGGCACAATAATAATGAGTACAATTAACAAGCTCGGAATTCTTAATTTAGAAACAAACTGACCTAACCCTTTGAAATTTGTCGGAATAAATTTTTTATGCTTCGTTTTATCTAGCCATTTATATAAAGAAATCGTCAATGCAGGTAAAAAGATCATGACACTAATATAACTAAATACAATTCCTTTAACTAAATTAAGGCCTAAATCCGCCCCAATTCCAAAATCCATAAATGTCAGCGCGATAAATCCAAAAAAGGTCGTCGCTGCACTTACAGTAATTGTCGGAAACGATTCTTTCATTGCGTGCTGCATTGCCACTTCTGGATTCATTTTTTGACGATGCTGATGAAAGCTATGCAGTAAAAAAACAGCATAATCAATCGAAACAGCAAGCTGTAAAATCGGTGCTACTGATTGAGTAACGAACGATATTTCCCCAATAAAAATATTCGTTCCTAAATTAATTAAAACTGATACGCCAATCGCAATTAAGAAAAAGAGCGGCTCTACCCATGAAGTCGTGGAAATAATTAAAATAACGATTATAACTGGAACTAATAGCATCGCGGCGTACATCGTTTCAGTCATAGCCATTTTTTGTGACTGAGCTGTATCTAATGCCTCACCAGCAATAGCGCCTTCTTCACCGATTAATTCATAGATTGCATCTGTAACAGCAACCTCTTCACCTTCATCGATACTAATTTGAAATAATGCTTTTTCATCTTTATAATACGATTCAATGGTTTCATCATCGATCATTTCTAACGGTATTTTTAAATCAACGACATCATCCAACCAAAGTACTTCGGAAACACCATCAATCGTTTCAAATTGTTCTTTTATTTGACTCGCTTCTATTAATGAAACATCATTCACCATAACCCTTACATTCGGGACTGACGTTTCAAACTCCGATTGCATAATATCAACAGCAACCGTTGACTCCGCATCCTCTGGCAAATAATCCGCCATATTATGATTCACTGGGACAAAAAATAAAGCAACAGAGGAAATTAATGTTGCGATTATAAAAACAGTTATAACTAATTTTCTTCGTCTAATAATTCTTGCTGCCGTATTAATTGCTCTTCACCTTCTTGCAAAAAGTTTAAATCCACTATATTATTATATCGACACAGTGTTGTTTATTCAACAGACAGTCTTTTAAAAAACGTACAGTTGCCAACACATTTTTGAAATATGTTGCATTGTCATAAAAATTTAAAAAAGGTGATTTGATGTCTAGTAAAATGGATCGACGTAAAAAATATACGCGGATGATGTTAAAGAATAGTTTAATCAAATTGTTAAAAGAAAAACCAATTTCTTCATTGACTGTTAAAGAAATTTGTGAGCTCGCAGATATTAATCGCTCAACGTTTTATTCCCATTACACAGATCAATTTGATTTATTAAGTCATATTGAGGATGACGTTTTAAATGATATGCAGGAGACGCTCGGCGTTTATAACTTCAACAAAGAAGAGGAAGCATTACAGATGACGGTGAAAATGTTGGAGTATATCGTTGAAAATCAAGAAGTATGTCAAACCCTTTTAAGTGAGAATGTAAATGCGGATTTTCAAAATAAAGTGATGAATTTTGCTCAGCAATTTATTTTAAGTGGACTTGAAGATATGGAAAAGCACGATCAACAGGTTTCTGAATATATGACGGTCTTCGTTGTAAGTGGTACGATTCATATTATTAAAAAATGGCTCCGAAACGGGATGGATCAATCGCCCCAACAATTAGCCACCATTATAAATCGAATGACGAATAAAGGTTTGTTTAATTATTATAAATAAGGTTCATAAATAATGGGGCCAGGGAATAAGGATTTTAAATAACTGAAACACGTACGTTATATGAGCGTATTCCCGCTCTGGAAATATACTTCGCTTTCCGCGGGGAGCTGGTGAGCCTCCTCGTGTACTGCACTGCGGGGTCTCACCTAGGCTCTTCTTCCCGCAGGAGTCTACGTATATTTCCAGAGCTAAATTACTCATCGTTCGGTTTTTCAATCCATCTTTTTTGTATGTCTCAACCTCATTTTTAATTTAAAAAAATATAATCTGAATCATCAACTAGTTTTCCCTTTGTAAGCAAGTTTCATATTCATTTTTCATGAACCAACTTTTACAGGCGAAACCTTTGTCATGATAAATTTCTTTTTCCACATCTAATTCAATACTGTCATTAAAAATATCCGGTTGATTACGGGATTCATTTCTTATGTACAATCTATTCTCATCTACCCACTCAATCAAAACTGTACCATTTTCTTTACTATAATAGATTATTTTCTTTTCATCATTATCATTATGCTTTGTTAGTTCAACCCAAACATTAATCCCACCTGCTGCACCGCCATAAGGCTCATAATAGGTAGTGGCAGAATATAGACCAGTCGGCGACGTAATAGGGCCCATTCCTTCTTGAAGGCTCTCTCTATCGATTCGATCAAATGTAAATAAGTAAACTTCGTAAATATAAATTGAAGACATAATGACAAGTCCAGACAGAGTAGCAATGAGTAATTTTTTAGGAAAAGCCTTCTTTTTAAACAAATACATTATTAAATATATACAAAAAATTAAAAGCAGTAGGCCTGTTACAGCTGCTATTAAATAACCGAATAAAACTAACATGGTAATCACACCTTTTTAAAATTTACAGCTACTATCTTTCTGTATTCGTGAATAATATGGAAATAACCTTTTTTAAATACAATAATTGTCGAAACCTAATACAACGAGACATTTCGGTATATGATTCATCTATATTGAATTATAATGAAATAAAGATTAAAAGAAGGTGATGAAAAATGGACGTCAAATTCCCAATTGGTGAATTACAAGTACCAGAGAAAGTAACAACTGAGGATATTCAAGAATGGTTAAAGCAGATTAGTACTTACACGACACGATTAAGGGAAACGGTCGATTCGTTAAGTGATGATGATTTGAATAAAACGTATCGAGACGGAAGCTGGACGGTTCAACAGCTCGTTCATCATATCGCTGATTCCCAGTTGAATATGTTTCAACGTTTGAAAATGGCGTTAACCGATGACAATCCGACTGTTCCGAATTTTGATCAAGATAAATGGGCCGTTCAACCAGATACGAATCTCCCTGTTGAAAGTTCAATCAAAATATTAGAGGGCATTAACGAACGCATCGTCTCCCTAGCAAATCATATTACAGAGGAACAATTAACTAGAACTTTCACACACGAGATAAACGGTAAAATTACTGTACAAACAAAACTCGCAAAATTATCTTGGCATCAAGAACATCACTTAGCTCATATAAAAATAGCATTATCAAAATAACTTAGAAATGGCTTATCGAAATGGATAAGCCATTTTTTAATATTGATGTTTTGAGTATATTCACAAAAGTCTGTTACAATGGATTTAGAAAGACATTTCAAATTTGAAAACCTCATTTTCCGAGACGTATTATGTAATAAAAATGATTTGAGGAGTGAGTCGCATGGATATGAGCATTATCGTAGCGATATTTGTTATTTTTTTATCGGTTATGGGTGGGGGTTACTATATTAAGAAAAAGAATTAATCCCATGCATTATTAGTAAAAAACGAAAAAATTGAACCCTCCATGTTGAAATATGGAGGGTCTAGTTATACATAATACATCCTCTTTTAAATCCACTGAACTATCCTTCTGTCATCTTAATCTTTCCTTCACGATTCAATAAACAATTTAACCTCATTTCCTTCTACTGTGAAGCTTCTCATATTTGGTTTTTCTTCAAAAATAATAGATTGAACGATGAGACTATTTTGTAGTAATGAATCAAATTTAACTAAGACTTCCTTAAAGGATGATTCAGCATCGATAAATAAGTTCACACGTAAATCAACAGGAAGATCTAGCTCTTTCCGATACGTCTGGACAGTACGAATAAACTCTCGCACTAAGCCTTCTTCTTTTAATTCTTCTGTTAAATTCGTATCTAATAAGACCGTATAATGGCTACCTTCTAACAATTCAAAGCCATCTTTTCCTGATTTCTCAAGTAAAACATCATCGGTCGTTAAGGTGATTGTTTCCCCTGAATTTAATGATAGTTGCAACGCTTTTTCCTCAACAAGTGTCTGTTTATCTGTGCTACTCAAAGCCTCTACTTTGCTTTTGACTTCGCCGATGCGCTTACCTAATTTTGGTCCTGCGACAGAAAAGTTTAATTTAATAGTTATTTGCAACAAATCGTGTACTTCTTTTTTAAAAGTGACAGCCTTTAAATTCATTTCATCTTTAATAATAGATGTGTAAAGTTCTAGCTCCGTCGTTACTTCATCTTTCGGAATGACGATGAGCTCATTTAATGGTTGCTTTGTTTTTATTCCTGTTGAATTTCTAAGAGATCGAGTTAATTCGATAATTTGTAAAACAGCAGCCATATCCTTTTCTAACTGCACATTTATCCTCGTTTCATCAACGTCTGGATAATCGGATAAATGAACACTTTCATTTTTTAAATTCGAATAAATATCTTCTGCTATGAAAGGGGTGTATGGTGCCATGAGCTGTGTAAGCTTCGTTAAAACTTCAAAGAGCGTCGTAAAAGCTGCCCGTTTATCTTCAGTCATACCACTACTCCAAAAACGTTCCCTACTTCGCCTTACATACCAATTACTTAGTTCATCAATAAATGTGGCAATTGCTCTTGCTCCCCTAGTTATTTCATATTCCTCTAAATTAAATGTCACTTCTTTTATAACTGTATTTAAACGTGAAAGAATCCATTGATCAAGGGTCGTTAATGTGCCTCCTAAATCACTTTTAGGATCAAATTTATCTATTTCTGCATACAGCGAATAAAAGGAATAAACGTTTAAAAGAGTATCTATCACTTTTGACTTTGCTTGACTGACCGTCTTTTTAGAAAACCGTTTATTATTCCAAGGCGAACTGTCCGCCAATAATGCCCATCTTAACGAATCTGCGCCGAATTCACTAATTAGTTCACTCGGATTCAAAGCGTTTCCTTTACTCTTTGACATCTTCTGCCCGTGTTCATCTAATATATGCCCTAATGAGAGGACCCTTTTATATGGTGACTCCCCTGTAAATAAGGTTGAAACGGCTAATAAACTATAAAACCATCCTCTCGTTTGATCGACCCCTTCAATAACAACATCAGCAGGGAATTGCTTTTTAAACAAATCTTTATTTTCAAACGGATAATGATATTGTGCAAAAGGCATCGAACCACTATCAAACCATACATCAATCACCTCATTCGTTCTAACCATTCGTCCACCACAGGAACATTTCAAAAAAATACGATCGACGTAAGGCTTGTGCAATTCGATATCTTCAGGCAACTCATCTATGGACAGTTCTCTTAGTTCTTCGATGGAGTGAGGCGCTTTTTCGTCACCGCAATTGTCACATGTCCACACATTTAAAGGCGTTCCCCAATATCTGTTTCTCCCTATATTCCAGTCGACTAAATGGTCTAAAAAATTGCCGAATCGACCGTTTTTCATATGATCTGGATGCCAAGTTACTTCTTGATTATTTGCTTGCATTTTTTCTTTAACCGCCGTTGTTTTTATAAACCAACCTTCCATCGCGTAGTAAAGAAGGGGACTATCGCAACGCCAGCAATGGGGATAGCTATGCTCATATTTTTCTTTATCAAATAAAAGATTCACGTTTGAGAGCATTTTAATAATTTCAACATCGCAATCTTTGACAAACCGTCCTGCTAAAGGGGCCACAATATCTTTATAGCGACCCTTTGAATTGACGACATTAACAAAATCGAAACCCGCTTCTTTTATTGCATTGTAATCATCTTCCCCGTGAGCAGGAGCTAAATGAACAATACCCGTTCCACTCGTTTCAGTTACAAAATCTGCTCCAATGACGGTATGCCCATTTTCAACGTCAATAAAATTAAACGGAGGCTCATAAGAAAGACCAATGAGATCTTCCCCCTTTAATACTTCTAACGTCTCATAATCACCCTTCATGACAGTATCAACGAGCGATTGTGCCAAAATAAAAACATCCTCATTTTGCTTCACCTTGACGTAATTCATCGCTGGATTTACCGCAACAGCCACATTCCCAGGTAACGTCCACGGCGTTGTCGTCCAGCCTAATAAAAATTCATTTTCTGCCCCATTTAACTGGAACTTCGCCGTCACCGACAAATCTGAAACGTCTTTATACCCTTGGGCTACTTCATGAGAGCTTAAAGAGGTTTCACATTGCGGACAATACGGAACAACACGATGCCCTTTATATAACAAGTCTCTTTCATGAATATGAGCTAATATATGCCATACCGACTCAATATACTCATTATCTAAAGTGACATATGGATCATCCATATCGACCCAATAACCGAGCTCTTCTGTAAATTGCCTCCATTCGCTTTCATAAGCAAAAACACTTTCTTTACACTTTTGAATAAATTTTTCTACCCCGTATGCTTCGATCTCATCTTTTCCACGAATGTTTAACTGTTTTTCAACCTCTAATTCGACAGGTAAGCCATGCGTATCCCAGCCAGCCTTCCTTAACACTTGATAGCCCGTCATCGTTTTATATCGCGCTACAAAATCTTTAATCGTCCTTCCTAGCGCGTGACCTGCATGGGGTAAGCCATTTGCAGTCGGTGGTCCTTCATAAAAAACATATGAGGCCTTACCTTCTCGATTAGAAATAGACTTTTCAAATGTTCCTTCCTTCTCCCACTTTTTACGTATTCTTAATTCCCTTTCAACACTTGACTCTTTCAAAATCATCACCTCATTTAAAATAAAAAACTCGATTCCATGGACGTAGAATCGAGTTATTAGACAAATTTTTCCTCTTTTTAACAAAAATAAAAAACCATCGTAGTGGTGGTTTTCTTCTGTTAAATACACTACGTACTATCATACGCGCCCTTGTTATCGGTAGGATGCCGTCAAAGTTTATTCGTACTTTCAACTTTGCTTCTCGGAGAGGATTTTCATTATGGTCTTACCGTTGACTCTCAGCAAATCGTCAACTCTCTGTAGATAAGATGACATAACTACTCGTTCTCGTCATCGAATTAAATATGAAATTGTTTTCATATTAAGCGACTATTATAAAAAAGTCAAATATTTTTATATAGGATATGATCAGAATGACAATCTTATTTTAAATGAATTACCTGAATGGATTTGGAGAAA